>JABINZ010000034.1 GCA_018698135.1 Bacteroidota bacterium | reverse complement strand
TAAAAATGATTTCTCTTTCAGTCATGCATTTGTATTTAAGATTCACATAATAATGAAAACAAAATTAATAAAAATACCGCATAACAGGCTGTTTATCAGTAAACTATAAGTGTATAATTCAATATAATTTGTGTAATAATACTTTGCCTATAAGTTAGGATTGGCAAGCATTCAGAAAATGAAATGTATAATTTAATATAATTTGTGTAATAATGCTTTGACTATAAGCAAGGACTGGTAGGTATTCAGAAAAGACTTACAAAATTTATTAGTCAATAAATTGTCCTATGCACTTTTCAATCTTATTACAAAAGCTCATATATGATGAAAATCTTTTTTCATTTTCGATCTTATTGCTATTTGAAATACTATTTGATAAGACTTGGTCTTCTATGGGTTCTCTTTTTGTTTTCTTAACTATGAAATTTTGAATTATGAAACTTCGAATAACAGGATTGTTAATAGTGGTTTTATTCTTTTCATTTAGAGAATATTCTGGAATTGTAATTAATGAATTATCAGCAAAGTATTTTATTACGCTGTATATTTTCCACATTGCAATTTTATAATTGCAGTATAGTATATCATTATTCATGAGTCTTGGAAATTCGGTATACATTTCATTGCAAATCAATTTATCTTTGTATAGATGAGGTAATAATGACAATATCTTCACTGAATTAAATTTATTAATATCTTTAATTAATTTTTGTTCAGACTCTATCCACTTTAAAATTTCGTTGATTAAATCTATTTTTAACTCAACATATACCCCTTGATAAGTACATAAAACTTTAGTTTTAATTAACTCACTTTTTAATTCTTCAAGAAATTTCTCTCTCTGAAATTCTAAAAAGTAAATGGAGGATTTAACTAAATCTACAATGTTTTGATTGATTGAAGGATCAACTATATCTTTAAGGTATAGCCAAGCAATCTCTCTTGCATTCCAACAGTTATCTTCATCTAAAAAGCTCATTGTAAACAAAGGTAAAACTATTTTCATTTTTAATACTGTATCCTTTTCTATATCCTATAACAAACAGACACGGCCTAACACTCTGATATTATATGCTTTGAAAGAATAACAAGTAGCCCTGTCAGGGTTTATTATTTCACCAACCCAGCCAAATCCAGCAAAAATGCATACTCCAAAGCTGTTTCTTTATAATATTCAAAGCGGCCAGATGCACCACCATGACCTGCTTCCATTTGTGTATGCATGATCAATAAATTGTCATCGGTTTTCAAATAGCGCAGTTTGGCAACCCATTTGGCTGGTTCCCAATATTGCACTTGAGAATCATGCAAACCTGCTGTAACCAGAATATTCGGATAATCTTTAGGTTCTACATTATCATAGGGTGAATAAGAAAGCATATAGTCATAATACTCCTTTTCATTGGGATTGCCCCATTCAGGATATTCACCTGTAGTTAAGGGAATGCTTTCGTCCAACATGGTTGTAACCACATCCACAAAAGGAACAGCGGCTACTATGCCTTTATATAAGTCTGGACGCATATTCATCACAGCACCCACCAATAAGCCACCGGCACTGCCGCCCATGGCATATAGTTTTTCTTTGGACGTATACTTTATGTCAATTAAGTATTCACTACAGGCAATAAAATCGGTGAAGGTATTTTTCTTGTTCAGGAGTTTCCCGTCTTCATACCATTGCCGTCCCATTTCTTCCCCTCCTCTAATATGAGCAATGGCAAATACAAATCCTCTGTTGAGTAAACTTAGTCGTGCAGAATTAAAGCCCGGATCCATACTTGAGCCATAAGAACCATAGCCATAAAGCAGGAGCGGATTGTTGTTATCAATTTCGACATCTTTTTTGTAAACCAAAGATATTGGAACTTTTACACCATCCTTAGCTGTTGCATATAAGCGTTCTGCCTGATAATCATCTTTATTGAATTCGCCTAAAACTTCTTGTTGCTTGAGCAGGGTTTTTTCCTTGCTTTCCATGTTATAATCAAAAACAGATGATGGAGTGGTCATTGAAGTATAACCGTATCGAAGTATCCGTGTATTAAAATCAAGATTGGTTGATGTCCAGGATGTATAAACTTCCTCTCCGAATTCTAGATAGTGTTCTGCTTGGTCTTCCCATTTAATAACTCTAATTTCTGTCAAGCCATTTTTCCGTTCTTCTACCACTAGAAATTCCTTAAATATTTCGACACCTTCCAATAATACATCATCTCTGTGCTCTATAACTTCTTTCCAGTTTTTCTTTTCAGTTGCCTCAATTGGGCATTTCATTAATCTGAAATTCTTTGCTTTCCAATTCGTTTGGATGTAAAATTCATCTTTATAATGGGCAATTCCATATTCATGATTCTCTTCACGGGGAAGAAATATGCTGAAGTCGCTATTGGGTTTATCAGCTTCAATAAATCGAACTTCAGAGGAATTTGTACTCTCGCTTCCAATCAAAATATACTTTCGTGATTTGCTTTTATAGCAGTAGGAAATGAACTGTCCATCGCTTTCATGATAAACCAAAACATCTTTTTGAACATCAATCCCGAGTTGATGTCTGAATATTTTATTGGGTCGCAGGCTTTCATCTTTTTGAGTATAGAAAAAGGTTTTGTTATCATTTGCCCAAACCGCTCCACCGCTTGTATTTTTGATTTCTTCTGAGAAAATTTCGCCCGTTTCCAGATTCATTATTTTGATGGTATATAATCTTCTACTAACTGTATCAAATGAATAAGCCATTAGCTTATTATCAGGACTAATGCTATAACTACCTAATTGATAATATGCATAGCCCTTAGCCATATCATTCACATTGAGAAGTATTTCTTCTTCATTTTCTATGTTATCTTTTTTACGGCAATGAATTGGATATTCAGTTCCTTCTTCATAACGTGTATAATAATAGTAACCATTTGATTTATAGGGAACCGACATATCTGTTTGCTTAATCCTTCCCTTTATTTCTTCAAATAATGCTGTCCTGAATTCCTTTACATGTGCAAGTGATTCTTCAAGGTAATTGTTTTCTGCATTCAGATAATCAATAACATCCTTGTTTTCTCTATCATTCATCCAGTAGTACTGATCTATACGAGCATCTCCGTGTATTATTAATTCTTTTGCTATTCTTTTGGCTTGTGGTGCTTCAGGCATTTTTGTTTTATTTATACATGAATTAAGGATGACGACCACTGCAAAAGTCATACATAGTTTGAACTTATTTTGCATAGTTGTATATTGATTTTGAATTTCTTCCAAATATAAAAAGAAACTTAAGATGAACCTTCAAAAAAGGTCGTTATTCAAGTAACAAATAAGTGATTAGTGAATAGCATTAAGAATATTGTTATGCTTTAAATATCCTTTAAAAATCAAAATTGTGCTTCATTTTTTTCATGGCTTAAAAGCTCCTCATCGATTACTTTATAAAGTTCACAGCAATTGAAGTTGTATAATATTATTTTGCAGTTTCAACATGTCCTTTGAAAACCAAGTTAAAAACTTTATCAGTTCCATTTTCTTTGATATTGGTTGTAACCACAATTGATTTTCTTACGAATTTTCCAGCACTGCCTCGGGTACTAAAAGTTGCTTTTATTTCGCCACTTTCTCCTGCTGCAATTGGTTGTTGAGGCCACTTAGGAATTGTACACCCACAGCTAGGTTTTACCTTTTTTAATAATAAGGGAGATGAGCCAGTATTGGTAAACCTATAAATTATTACAGGATTGGAATCGTCAGATATTGTCCCAAGATCAATTGTTGTTTGTTCAAATTTTATATCAGGAGTAGGTATCTCTTCAGTTAATATATCTTGTCCAAAACAAACAGAAAATGTGAAAAATAGAATAGAAATTAGAATAGATGTTTTCATGTTATTATTTTTTAGATGGTTAAATAAGAACAAATGTCAGTGCTGATTTATTGAACTACTGTTAATGATACCTGAATTATTGTTAATGAAATGTTAATGATCCGAAATCGTGGTCGTGTTATTGTTTTAATATTTTAAATTGTACTCTAATTCTTTAAGATGAGAAATAATAGCATAAGGACAGTCATATTAACGGGATCGTTATTTATTGTAGGAATTCTGTTTTTCCAGTATTATTGGGTGCGGAAAGCTTATGACATGAATAAAATGATGCTGGAAAATGATATCGGTACGGCATTATACAATGTCGCTGAAAAAATATCGATTTACAATAAATCTCCTTTGCCAAGTTCAAATCCTGTTAGCCAACAAAAACATTCCTATTATGTTGTAGATATCAATAGCGAGTTTGACAAACAAACACTTGATTACTATTTAAAAACTGAATTTGAGTATAAGAATTTACCGCTGGACTATTTTTATGCTATTTATGATTGCAATTCTGGCACTATGGTTTTATGTGAATCAAGCACTCATGCAATTGCGCAACAAAAGGAAGAATATTGTCAGGAGTTTTTGGCCGTTGAAGGAATGACCTACTATTTCGGGATTACTTTTCCATCTCAAACTAAGTTTATTCTTGAGAAAATGTTGATATGGATTATTTCTTCTATAGTCTTGTTTATAACCCTGGTATTTTTTGCTTTTTCACTGCTGATTATCCTCAGGCAAAAGCGACTTTCAGAAATACAAAAGGATTTTATTAATAATATGACTCATGAATTTAAAACACCTATTTCTACCATAGGCATTTCTTCAGAAGTCCTGCTAGAAAAGGATAATATTAGAAATTCTGAGCGGCTTCAATATTATGCATTCATCATTAAAGAAGAAAGCCAGCGCTTAGCTCGTCAGGTTGAAAAAGTTCTTCAATATGCCATGATAGAGAAAAAAGAATTCCGCTTGAAAACGGAAGAAATTAGCCTGCATCAACTAATAGGCGAAGTAGTGAAAACATTTGAGCCGCATGTGAAAGAAAAAAGTGGTGAAATAACAACAAAACTTGAAGCATCAAATGATTTTATTAGGGCAGATAAGTTCCACATTAAAAATGTCCTTTTTAATCTCCTTGATAATGCTGTAAAGTACAGTCCTGAAAAAATTAAGATTTCAGTTTCAACAGAATTTGTTAATGGCTTGCTGAAAATTATTATTAAGGATAATGGAGAAGGAATTCCACACGAATATCAAAAACTCATTTTTCAAAAATTTTACAGAGTGCCTATGGGCAATATTCATGATGTTAAAGGTTTTGGATTGGGGCTTGATTATGTCAAGAATATTATTAAAATTCATCGTTGGAAAATTGATTTACTTAGTGAAGTCAATAAAGGAAGTGCATTTACAATTACTGTAGGGGGAAAGTCAGTAATAACCAATAGAAAGCAGGATAATGACTAATAAAGTTAAAATTCTATATGTTGAAGATGATGCATATTTGAGATATGTAACAAGAGATAATCTTGAAATTAAAGGATATCAGGTCATCATCAGCCAAGATGGGGAAGAGGCTTGGGAAGCATTCCAGAATTCAAAACCTGATTTATGCATTCTGGACGTGATGTTACCCAAGCTAGATGGCTTCAGTTTAGCAAAACTAATCAGACAAATAAATGTGAATATTCCCATTATCTTTTTAACGGCAAAATCGCTGAAAGAAGATAAAATTGAAGGTTTAACTATTGGAGGAGATGATTACATAACAAAACCTTATAGCATAGAGGAATTAATCCTGAAAATTGAAATATTCCTTAAAAGAAGCAAAGTTTATAAACATGATCAAAATAAATTAAAGGATTTTTCTATCGGAAACTATAATTTTAGTCCAGCTACTCTTGAACTAAGTCATTCACAGATATCGATTCGAATGACGCAAAAGGAAGCAGAACTCTTACAATTATTTCATAATAACCAGAATCGGATTGTTAAAAGAGATGAGATACTCAATGCCATTTGGGGTGAAGATGATTATTTTAAAGGAAGGTCGTTGGATGTATTTATTTCCCGATTGAGAAAATATTTATCAAAGGATTCAAAGATATGTATCGAGAATATTCATGGAATTGGATTTCGCTTGATTTTACAAAATGCAGATACTACTTTGAAATAACTTATCTTATTTTTGATTAATGCTATATCTTCTTAATGAAGTTGTTCAAAGTCGAATGTTGATAAAACACCAATGATACCAAAATAAAGATTAATATCATTGGTGTAAAAAAATATATGTTAAGTAAAGGTATAATAAAAAAGAGATCTGTCCAAGACTGAACTTTGGAAATTCAC
>JABINZ010000033.1 GCA_018698135.1 Bacteroidota bacterium | reverse complement strand
GCAAAAACGATATGTACGATTAAAGTGACTGTTCCTAACTCTGAAGAAACTATAGAGAAAGTTTTACTGCTCACTGAAAAACAAAAACAATTAGCTAAATTGTTTTTGTTTTAAATTGGGTGGCGCATTGACGAAGTCAGGTGAAAACTCTGTTGAGGAATTCACAGATTTAACCGTATTGGTATGGGTGCAAGATGCAACAACCAAAGAAGTATATCAATCCGCATACTCTACCGGAACCATTTTAGGTGTTGAAAATCCAGCTCCTGGCAATGGAATTATTTCTATGTATCCTAATCCAGTGAAAGATAAAGCTCATGTTGACTTCTTATTGGCTCAAGACCAAAATGTTAACATTTCTGTTTTCAATACACTTGGAAACATTGTTTATCAGGAAGATAAAGGAGTTGTATCTGCCGGACCAAATTTCACCACTATCGACCTGGCTAACTTAAGCAAAGGTGTTTATGTGATGAGACTTACTTTAGGTGAAAATGTATATACACGTAAATTTATTGTTCAACAATAAACTTATTTTCAAATTTAGAAAAGGGCGGCTTTTAGTCGCCTTTTTTTTGTTATAACCAAAACAACATACAAATTATTACTCTTTCTCTAAATTATTACGCCTCATAACAGACTGGTTTTCTGTTTCTTATTACTAATGTATAGAATTTTATTTCCAATCGTATTTTTCATATTGTATTTTTGAGAAACAATAATCGGCTCCAATATTAAATATGAATTATGAAAAGAATAATCGGTTTTCTTTGTGGGATTCTATTATCCATGAATCTCTTTGCCCAAAGTGTTAGCCCCGAAGTGGTTGGAACTGCTGGCAGTGTTTTTACCAACACAAATGGATCGATATCATTTACCGTGGGTGAAGCGATTGTTGAAACGGTTACTGACGGTAATTACACCCTCACTCAGGGATTCCAGCAGGCTAATTATTATTTAACGACCATAGAAGAAAAAGCAGGAGCAAATCTAAATATTCAATTATTTCCAAATCCCCTTGTTAAAGGATTTAATGTAATTCATAATGGGGAGAAACTACTACTCAACATCTACCACATTAATGGTCAATTATTGATTTCGAATACACTTAGCACAAGCTCTACTTTCATCGACATGTCTGCATACGCAGCAGGAACCTATGTGGTTCAGCTTTATAATAAGAAACAAGAAATTGTAGGAATATATAAAATTCAAAAACTCATCAGTCAATAAATATTAATAATATGAAACGCGTAGTATTTTTAATAACAATCTGCCTGCTATTGGGAGCGGTGCAAACATTTGCTCAAAATTCACAATACATAAATTATCAAGCTGTTGCGAGAGATGCCAGTGGTGACATATTGGAAAGCAAACCATTGGTTGTGGAATTAAGTATTCTGGAAGGAAGCGTTACAGGAGCCATCGTATGGCAGGAAGGACATAGTGTTGCAACCAACGGTTTTGGCCTTTTTACCATTAAAATTGGAACAGGAACACCAACGGGAACAGGAACATTAAGTAGTTTCGATTCCATTAAATGGCATCTGAATGATTATTTTTTCAGTACACGTGTTGATTTCGGCAATGGCTTAGTTGATATGGGAACCACACGTTTTCTTGCGGTTCCTTATGCCTTATATGCGCTAACTGCAGGAAACAGCATTGGAGGAACTCAAAAACTTTCCTTATCAGGTCATGATTTATCTATCACAAACGGAAATACAGTTACGATACCCGACAATGTGGATGATGCAGATGCAGATCCTGCCAATGAGATTCAGACCATCAGTCTGAGTGGAACAGATTTAAGCATTAGCGGTGGCAACACAGTTAGTTTGCCCGGGGACTCTGATACAGATCCAACAAACGAAATACAAACGTTAAGTGTGACCGGAAATGATCTTTCTATAAGCGGAGGTAATAGTATAACTCTACCAAGTAGTGCTTGGGGAAAAACAAATAACATACTAAACTATACAGGAGGAAATGTGGCCATCAATACAAAAGCCAACTATCACGATAGTACACTTTTCACTCTCACTGATAGTGTAACCAAAAACATCACTGCCTTGGCATTTCTATATTCTATAGGTTCTGATAATTTCTTTGGTTCGTCTACAAATTTCCAGGCCAACATTGAGGCATCTAATGGAACAAATTCAGCTATTGCTGGTATTGCCAATGGTAACTCAGGAGGTATTAACCGCGGACTGTTTGGTTTTTCTGAAAGTGCAAACTCAAATTATGGTGTTTATGGACTGGCAAGTGCTGGAAGCAAGTCAACCAATCACAACTATGGCGTAAAAGGTGTCTCAAATGGAACCACAAATGGTTTTAATTTAGGCGTATTTGGCGAAGGAAACCAATCAACTGGTTACAACAGAGGTGTAGATGGCCGTACTGCAGGAACGGGAAGCTTTAATGATGGTGTTTTTGGCGAAAGTAAGGGAACAGGAAGTGGTCAGAACCGTGGAATATATGGATTTGCACAAGGAAGTGGATTTGTAAACTATGGTGTTATTGCTGAAACTCGAGGAGTTGGTTCCTGGAATATTGGTGTGCTAGCTGATGCCAACGGAGCAGCTGCTACAAACTATGCTTTATATTCCACAGCGAAAAATGCAACAACAAACTATGCGGCATTTCTTGATGGAAATGTAACCTATACAGGTACTCTTACAGGTCCTTCTGATGCAAAACTAAAAGAAGGTGTTGTGAACCTGAGTACAGCTTTGGACATGGTTAACAAATTAAAGCCGGTTACTTATACCTACAAAGACTCCTACAGGGAAAAAATAAGCTTATCAGAAGGCAAACAATTTGGATTTATTGCTCAAGAACTGGAACTTATCATTCCTGAATTAGTGAATCAACAAGAAGCCATTGTTTTTGGGAAGGATGATTACAACCAAAATGCACCTATTGACAAGCTAGAGTTCAAAGGCATTAATTACATTGGATTGGTACCTATATTAACAGGAGCTATTCAGGAGCAACAGCTAATTATTGATCAGCAGCAAGAAGCTATTGATCAACTCAAACTTCAAAATGAGCAGTTACTCATAAAGTTTGAAGAAATTGAAAGTAGAATAAATGCTTTGGAGAAAAAATAACAAAATTATAAAACGATAGTGTTAAGGCAGCTACTTTTCCAGTAGTTGCCTTTTATTTTTGTTGAGAATTAGAAAAAGGTCATTACATTGTTGAGATTCAAAATGTAATTGACTAGTGTGTGAGATCAGGGGTTGCCAGATAAGCATTAGCTATATCGTAAAAAAGGATTGATCCACACACGAAAATT
>JABINZ010000032.1 GCA_018698135.1 Bacteroidota bacterium | reverse complement strand
TGCGTCTCAGGTATATGTAATTCGTTCTTCTGGTTCAAATCCAACGATTGCAAAAAACTTAATTTCAAGAATTAGTGGTTCTAGCTCAATATATGCATTATATAACTCTAATTCATCAAATGGTGGAACTATAAAAAACAAAATGACTATCAGCTTTTTCTCCCAAAACTATTCTAGCTCAATACAAGCTATTACCAACCTGTCAAATAGTTTGTCGTCAAAATATCGTCTGTTGTATTTATAGCAAAATTCATTTAAATAATTTTGCAGATAATCTTTTCCTATACTATGATGAAGCCCCTGAAGAACTTTCTTTGCATTGCCTATAGCACTGTGCACCCATGGTAATACGGTATGGGCTTCTTTGATTTCTGAAGTATTTATAACTTTATGAGACTTTAATATTTCCTCCAGTTTATTGTAGCCCCTATATGCATCTGAAACTGCTGATGCATCACCTTTAACAGTCTTTTTTGTTTTTTCGTTGATATTCTTACTTTGGAGATTTTCCATTACAATCATCTTTACATGTCCAACTTTTCTGTCAGGTTTATGCTTGTATTTGCCTTCTTTTTCTTCTGGTTGAAATGGTGTAGATTCTATCAGTACCAACACCTTTGATTGTTTTTGGCTTCCTCGACCTCTTTTCCTATTCTCTTCTTTTGATTCCAGATTAACAGTTTCAAAAAAACCATCATCAAGTTCAATAAATTCAGAGAGCTTGTAGCGTGAATCTCTTCTACCCATTGCCTCTCTAATCTTATGCAGCATTTTCCAAATTGCTTCATATGATTTATGATTTAATTGTCTTTGCACCTCAAGTGCAGAAAATGTTTTTTTTGTTGTGGTCAACAAATGCATCGCTTTAAACCATAACATATACGATAAATTGCTGTTTTGTAATGCTGTGCCACTTCTTAAGGTAATACGTTTACCACAATTCTTACACTGATAGGATTCTCTGTCTCTTTTCCAATAATGATCAGAATGTCCACATCTTTTACATTTTACTCCCAATTTATTGCGTACCTCCATGAAGTGCTTGACACAAGCATCTTCATCAGGAAATCTATCCATAAATTCAAACAGATTCATATTTTTCAGACAAAGATAATGGCTTTGGGCGAAATTCCTGATAGTCATTTAAAATTATATTACAATGTTCTCAGTCAAAGAGAAAGTACTTTTAGGTTTAAGTTCCAAACTTAAACCAGTGGGGGGCAAAGAGAAAGTGCTTGTAGGTACGAATTGGACTATTTTAATTCCAATTTTGACCTACATTATTGCTGCCTTGGATCACTTATGAGAGGCACTGCTGATGCATAAAGGGATTAAGTCGCAGACTTAATCCAGTCGGGGAGTCATTTATATCATTGATAGTAGAAATGGGCAATATACCCAGTTTCTGTTATTTCCTGCCTTGCCGGCAGGCAGGCGACCAAAGGAGAAATCTGTTAACGTAGAGCATAATTGTTTTTTAAAAATTAAAACCCTAATTACAGATTACAGATACCTCCCGCTGGTCGGTATGACAGAGTCTACATGCATTACTGTTTCATTTGAGACATTTCTGTCACCTCACTATCTCTCAAAGAGGAAAGTGACGATTGATTTACCTTACACTTAACTCAGTGTCCTTTTCAGGTGACGCTAAAAGGATTAGACATGCAAATTCAAAACAACGACCCCCAAGATTCTGTACTTATTAAAAACCATCCAATTATAAAAAAAATTATTGATCCAAATGAACAAACAGAGGTTAGCAAAATACCAACTAAAGAAGATTTTGGTGTCAACATCATTTTTGCAGTGTGAAATATACTCAGTAAAAAGTATGCACATATTAGTACAAAGCTTAGCCATTCAAGAAATGAAATATCAAGAGAAAAATCTATAGCTAAAAAAATAATTGGTAGCAAGCTAAATAATATCCATGAATTTACTTTCCCGTTTTTTCTGTATGAGCTATTTTTTTTAGCTAATTGATAATCTGTCAAAGAACCTTTCTCAACCTTATAAATTATCCAAAGTAATAATATATATGGGCCAACACCCGTCAATAATAATAAACCAATTATTTCCTCCATGAGTTAACAATTCTTAAGTGTCTCCTGAAAAAATGTACAATACCAGTAACAATAAATGAAAAACCAAAGAAATAAATTAACCAAGGAAAATGCTCAGGCACATAATCCAAAGAAAAACTCTTTATAAGCTCACCAAGTTTGATGTCAGCCAATTTTGAAAAGGAAAAATGATTGATGACATATAAAACAGTATCCCAAATCCAGGAAAGGATAACGATTACCGAACCGCTTGTAAATAGGCCCCATTCTATGGCGCTTATTTTAACTTTAACAAACTTCTGATTGAAATAGATGATACTAACAGCTAACACTATCATCATAAAGGCAATCAGTACCGGACTTATTACTGGACCAAACCAGGTAACGGGTATCAGGAAAAGAATATCCCAATCCAATAAAGATTGTGGCCATCCCATCAAGAAATATAAAAATATGTAGTAAAAAATATCCCAAATGGCAAAAGCATAAATAAAGTAAGCAAATCGCTCGGAAGCTTTCTTGGTGACTAATACGCCAACACTAACAAGCATTAAGACAGTAGCAACTTCTCGTAACACCTCTGTTATGGCAATTTGACTATTGAGTTGCACAATGGGGAAAGTAAATCCATCGGGATAAAACATATTGCGTAAATAAACCACCACTGCACTTTCTAAAAAAGCCATTCCAATGGCATAAATTCCAACCCATAGTAGGGCGTGTTTCATATTTTTCATAAAACTGATTTTTAAATTTTTAATAAGAATCCCCAATAATTCCTTTTTCTTCAAGGTATTTCATGGCTTTATAATCTGCTACATTCCACGACATAAAAGAATTTTTCTCCTGTGCCTTATTCTCTTTTCTAATGGTGGATCCTATCGTATAATTATAATCGTGATAATCTCTAATTTCATTAAGTTTATCTGCATTTTCAAAAAGTAATGGATATGCTTTAACGGACATTCTCACCAGAAATCTTTCGTCAATCTCACTTGGGTAGTTGTGTTTCAGATTATAAGCGGCTATCCAAACATCCCAATTAACTAAACTCATCACGATCAGCATGATAAATGTGGCCAGTGAATTCAATCGGAATAAATAAAAACCAGACCGCTTATCCCTGATCTTGATGATCATTGTAATTAATCCGATCAAAACAAGTACTAAATAAATCATCACACCAATTCGTTTGTAAGCCAGTCCAAAATGACCGATATAGAGCAAGTTCCTGATTAAAACGGAAATGCCCATGAATCCATTTTGAGCAATCCATATATAAGCAAGAATTTTCAGCAAACTATTCTTTGAATAAAAATTAAAATTACTTCTGAAATAATACAATAGAATAATCATGGATAATAGGATGCTCAGAATCAGATAATACGTTCCTTCATGCACCATTTGTTTGTAATTTATTCCTTGCTGCTCCTCAAATCCGAACCAAACATAATTGATATCAATAATATTGATAATTAAAGCAATGATATTGACCAGAATAATTAAAACAATTCCACTCCAATACATGTTTTTAAAACGGCTATAGGGTCTGTCTGTATTATTACTGGAACTAGATCGCTTTCTCAATACATACTCCCCTTTTTGAAGCTCTCTATCAAATTTCTTTGCATAAATACCTTTGTATAAAATGGCTGTAATAACAACAAAACCCAATGCCATAAAAAACACCCATGCCCACGAAATATTGTCAAAAAACCTTAAAAATGCTTCCATAAAGCTATTCGTATATTTTGCAAATACGGGATTAGCCTGTCGGAAAATGAGAATGAAAACAAAGGCGACAATAATAGGAATAACTGCAATCTTAAAAACTCTATATATTTTGAATTTCCCTAAATAACGAGAATTTTCATTTGATATATTGCCAAGTGCAGTAAATACAGAACTGAACAAATTATTTAAACCAATTAGTGCAGCAGCAAAAACAGTTTTAAACTCTGGTCGCCAACTAAATCCAATATAAATTATATAGGCAGCAAAAAAAGCAATTTTTGAAGGTATGGAGTTAAAAAGAATGACTCCAACGCTTGCAAGCAATAATGTCAGAGCATGAAAAAGGAGTTTTTTGTTTTTCAGAAATTCAGAATTAAATCCAAAATTATAGCCTATGGTTAATACGGCAAATAACAATGCATTAAGCCCTATTCTTTCGTGCCAAAACAGGATATGAAAAAAAATCATTCCTATCACCAATTCAATTACTTTCGTTTTTGTTTTCATTATCAATTTAATTTTAAAGTTCTTTGTATTTCAAAGTGAATGTTTAAAAAAATAGAGAAGCCCCTCTCCTCTTGTAAATCAATTTATTTATCGTTATAACGCATAGTACTTTGTTTTTCAAAGTTAGTAATAGTTTTAGATTAGGCAAATTTTTTTGAATTATATTTTTGCATCTAAGCCTAGAACCATTTTTCTCCCATCACTGTCTCTCGCAGAGGACAGTGATGAACGAAAGGTTGTAACAACACTTTCCCATAAGTAACTCATCCCTAGCCCTTCTCTACTACGTAAAGAAGGGAACAGTATGTACTCCAATTATTAATATATCAATTCTAATTTTGAAGTAGTATCAATTCCCCTTCTTTGATTTTTCAGAGAAGGGGTTAGGGCTTTGCTTCTGCTGAAGCTTCAGCGAAAGCAAGGATGAGTTAAATTCAAGCTACGAACAACGGAGCGTACATTTTCGATATACATTAAGAAGAGGTCCAAGAACCGCTGCGCTAATCCTTGAACCATTTTTAGCCCCATCACTGTCTCTCGATACCTTTATTGTCCCATCACTGTCTCTCGCAGAGGACAGTGATGAACGAAAAACTCCTTCAAATGCATACGTTTAGCCCAAGTTGCAAACTTGAGCCAGAAAAGGATTCACACTCACTCTATATCTTCTGTCATTCTCATCCCGATTTATCGGGAGAAGAATCTGCTAACGAAGAGCAGGCAAAAAAAACCAATTGAAATGCTTAAACTCGGCCATCAGATATCTCCCGCAGGTCGGTATGACAGAAATTTATTGGCATTCCTCGGCTCTTCGCAGCTCCAAATTACCAAAAACACAAGCTTTTTTTAAAAACCAACCCATACAAATCTTTTAAATAACTATATTTCGTTAGTAAG
>JABINZ010000031.1 GCA_018698135.1 Bacteroidota bacterium | reverse complement strand
TGACTTGATTGGAACAATGATTTACAATCAGGCGAAAAATAATTTTGTGGTGAAGAAAGGGCCGGTATTTGCCAATTTTATTTTAGCAGACGAAATTAACAGGGCTCCTGCTAAAGTTCAAAGTGCGCTTTTAGAAGCCATGCAGGAAAAACAAGTGACAATTGGCGATGAAAGTTTTCTATTAGAAGAACCTTTTTTGGTGATGGCCACTCAAAATCCAATCGAACAGGAAGGGACTTATCCATTACCCGAAGCGCAGGTTGACCGTTTCATGCTGAAAGTCAAAATTTCTTATCCAAAAAAGGAAGAAGAACGACTTATTGTCAGACAAAATATTACGAACATTCCACAAGCCGTAAATAAAGTAGTAAAGCCTGCTGAGTTAATCAAAGCACGAAATATTGTGCGTGAGGTTTATATGGATGAAAAAATTGAGAATTATATTCTGGATATTGTTTTTGCTACAAGAAAACCTGAAGATGTAAAACTCGAGAAATTAAATGGCTTGATAAACTATGGGGCATCCCCCCGTGCAAGTATCTTTTTGGCTCTTGCTTCCAGGGCATATGCATTTATGAAACGAAGAGGTTATGTTATCCCAGAAGATGTCAGAGCTGTTTGTCATGATGTATTGCGTCACCGAATTGGTTTGAGTTATGAAGCAGAAGCAGAAAACGTGATGAGCGAAGACATTATCAATGACATTTTAAATGCTGTTGAAGTACCTTAATAATGGATACGTCTGAAATAATTAAAAAAGTTAGACGGATTGAGATAAAAACCAAAGGTTTATCCAATCATCTTTTTGCAGGTGAATATCAAACAACCTTCAAAGGACGTGGTATGTCGTTTTCAGAAGTTAGGGAATATCAATATGGCGATGATATCCGATCTATCGACTGGAATGTAACAGCCAGGTTCAATACACCTTTTGTTAAGGTTTTTGAGGAAGAAAGAGAACTTACGGTTATGATGCTGATTGATGTCAGTCAGTCTGATTATTTTGGCACTCAGGTTCAGTTTAAGAATGAAATGATGACTGAAATTGCTGCCGTATTATCCTTTTCAGCAATACATAATGATGATAAAGTGGGTGTCATTTTCTTCTCTGATAAAATTGAAAAATACATTCCACCCAAAAAAGGCAGGCAACACATTCTTCGGATTATCCGCGAACTAATTGATTTCAAACCTGAAAGTTCTGGAACAGATATCGCTTTGGCTTTGCGATATTTCACTAATATTGCTAAAAAACGTGCAATTACTTTCTTAATGTCCGACTTTATTGCAGAAGATTATGAGAAAGCTTTACGAATAGCCAGTAAAAAGCACGATTTAATAGGTATTAACATTTACGATAAACGGGAAGAAGAATTACCTCCAGTCGGATTAATGAGGGTAAGAGATGCCGAAAGTAACAAAATTATGTGGGTTGATACAGCCAACAAAAAGAGCCGCGACCTGTATAAAAATTGGTTTATCGAAAAATCGAATGTGATGCAAAAAGCATTTATTAAGAGTGGTGCTGATTTAATTTCCATTCGAACCGATCAGTCATATACAACAGCCTTGATTAACTTTTTTAGGAATAGAGGAAAACGAAGCTAATCATGATTAAGCGATTTAAATTTCAAATAGTTAAAGGAATATTGATAATACTTTTCCCCTTTTTGTCATTTGCCACTTTCGCTCAAATTTCTGTAAAAGCCAAAATAGATTCCAGCTCTATTCTCATTGGCGATTTGGTTACTTTATCATTGGAAATAAAACATCCGAAAGAAATTCAACTCAAAGGATCACAATTGGTTGATTCGATAAAAGCATTCGAATTACATTCACTTTCGGAATTAGATTCATCGTTTCATAAAGGAAAAATTACCTTAAAACAGGATTTTAGCTTTATTTCATTTGAGCCGGGCATGCAGTTTATTCCGTCATTCCGCTTGTTTTATACTGAAGGAGATGATACAAATATCAAATGGATAGCCACCGATACTTTTCAGGTTGAGGTGTTGATAATAGATGCCGACACGTCCAAAGCAATAATGCCTATTCAAATTCCTTTGAAAGTTCCATTAACTTTTAAAGATTTAAAGGTTATCATTTTTGTATATCCCGCTCTCCTGCTCATTATTTTAACAATATTATATTTTGAGCGAAAGAAGAAAAAGAAACCCTTGTTTGCTAAGCGCGAAAAACCAAAACTTCCTGCCCACCTGATTGCTATTAATTCGCTTCGAAAACTAGAGGACGAAAAACTATGGCAAAAAGGCGATGTAAAAGAGTTTCATATTCGCTTAACGGATATAATCCGATTATACATAGAAGATCGCTATCATTTACCAGCGGTTGAATCAACGACCGATGAAATAATGACCTATTTACAAAACTTGGATATTGCCAATGAATTGAAAAGTGAATTACATACTTTCTTGCAACTATCCGACTTGGTGAAATTTGCCAAACTCACTCCCCTACCCAATGAAAATGAAAAATGCCTCCAAAGCTCCTATTCATTTATTAATGCAACCAAAGAAAAACTAGTTAGTGAAAACATTGAAAAAAAGAAATTAGATTAGGCTGATCTTCTTCTTGTTTTGGCTTATCTTTTTATCTTTGTTCAGTGAATCTGATCATTTTTGCCTTAGGCTTTTTATTACTTATACAGGGAGCTGATTTCCTGGTTGATGGCGCTATTTCCATCGCAAAAAGGCTGAAGATATCCAATTTAGTTATTGGTCTTACGGTCGTTTCTATTGGAACCTCTTTACCTGAACTTATTGTTAACATCACTTCCAGTTTAAATGGAAGCAATGGAATTGCGATAGGAAACGTTATTGGGAGCAACATTGCCAATATTTTACTGATTATTGGAATTACCGCCATATTCTATCCATTGCCTGTTAAAAAGAACACATCCTTCACAGAAATCCCATTTTCATTTATTATTACTGCACTTTTATTGTTATTAGTCAACCAACAGCTGTTTGTAAAAGGAGCTTTTGTAGGTCTCAGCAGGGCAAATGGAATTATTTTTCTACTGCTTCAGGTAGTTTTTATAATTTATGTTATTCGACTTCCCAAATCAAAAGATATTAATGTTGAATCGGAATCTGATCATAGTCATCTAAAATCAATAATTCATCACCTTGTTGACTTTACGCATACAAATACATGGTTCAATAAGCTCATTTACGTCTATTATCAGCACTCCTGGTTAAAATCAGCTACTTTCACTGGCTTGGGACTTGCCTTCATGTTTTTTGGTGGCAGATGGACTGTTTTTGGTGCTTCTGGTTTTGCACGCGACATGGGAGTTAGTGAAGAATTAATTGCCTTAACTATCATTGCTATTGGCACTTCGCTTCCTGAGTTGATTACATCGATGGTAGCTGCAAAAAAAGGAAGTATCGATATTGCGGTTGGCAATGTGGTTGGCTCGCTTATCTTCAATGTATTGTGGGTACTTGGCTTAAGCTCTGTAATTAGTCCGATTTCACTACTTGGTCTGGGGCACTTAAATATTGATATTATTGTTCTGTTAGGCTGTAATCTATTATTTTTTGTGTTTGCTGGATTAAGTTCGAAATACATCATATCCAGAATTGAGGGAGTGATATTCTTTCTCCTTTATATTGCCTATATGATTTACCTGATCAGAAGAGGCTAGTATATAATCTTCTTTTATAGCAACACAATCTACTTTCTTATTCTTATCACATCCCATTAATAGTGAATGCGGTATGATGTAAGGAATATCATACCGCATTTCTTTGGAGTATGCCTGTTGAATGGCATTGTTGCATTGATTGATTGAATAATGTACAACTTAATTGGTTGACTGCTTGTGAATTTAGAATATTCAAATATGTATCAAATACAATCCTTCAATTCGTTAATTCACTATCAAACTGATTCCTTTCATCAGTAGGTTTTTAAAATTCTCAAAAAAACAGCTCAAATTTGTGTTTATTGAACAGTCACAAATTTTAAAGCAAACATAATCCTGATTACAGGCAGGTTTACCCTTTTTTTTGCATCAATTAAGGAATCGTTTACAAACTAAATTGATTCAAAAGGCGAATGTTAAAAAATCACATTCTAGGAATAAATTAAGCCAAATAACAATTTGAATAATATACCAGGAATCTTATTCAAAGGTTCTCATTAGGTTAGTACATATCTATACAATTCAACAAAAGAAGGTTACTCCAAAAGGCAAAAGTTAATCACATAAAGCTGACTATCTGATCATTACGAAAGGGTGAGAAATCGCATAAATTCTAAAATAAATAAAAAAATAAGAGAAAATATTTTTTCACAACAATCATCGTTATGTACTGATCAAGATCGACAGCCTTAATAGCATAAAAAAATCCTTCTCCCGAATACTCAGGAGAAGGATTTATCACATATTTAAAAGTGTTATTTGGCTAAAACAACTTGCTTAACCATCACTGAATTGGCAGTTTTAATGCTTACATAATAAACACCATTACTGAATTCGCTTAGGTCAACTTTATAACTACTATTCAATACTTCATTATTCTCAACCTCAAGAACAACTTCTCCTAAAACATTAACAATATTGATTGTTAATTGCTCAAGGCTGTTCAACTCAACTTCAAGGTTGAATTGACCACTTGTTGGATTTGGATAAAGTGCAATATTTCCTGCAAAATCATTGTCATTGATAGAATAAGTTTCACAATAAGATACGTCAACATATTTCGTATAATCTTGTGCCTTATTTCCTGAACCATCAATTGCAGAGAAACGAATTGAATAGAATCCTTCTTTCATATGATTCAAATACTCGCTAAAGTAAGTACCTGAAGTTGTTGCTGTAATACCGGTTTCAAAATTATCGGTTACATTAACAACTAATTCACTTGCATCTACTTTGGCAAAACGACAAATCTCGATATAGTCTGTTCCAGGATTAGTAATTACTGGAGCTTCTGTATCCACTACAAGAATTGTAAATGAAATCATTGACGTATTCATGGATGGATCGGTTACACTCAAACTTGCACTATAATAACCAAGCTTATTGGCAATACCCAATGGGGCAGGGAAATTATCAAAATAAGTACCAGCCGGTAAAAGAATCAACTCAGCAAAATCATAGTAATTATCAATGATGCCCATTTTCGATAGGTAATCCATAATACTATTATTCACTTCCATGGTAATTGTGTCACCTTCATTATACATACCTGAATAAATTGCAGGAGCTGTTGTATCAGCAACAATTACATCGCGACTAACCATAACTGGTCCGTTACCATTGCAGTCATATACTTCATAACTGATGGTATACGTACCGAGAATATCTGTATTAACTGCACCTGTTGTGAAAACTGCATTTTCACTTTTTGCACAATAATTATCAACAGCATCGACACCCATATCAGCATATGCATTGTGTACTTCAATCATAACAGGAGAAGATCCATTCAGCGTTACAACTGGCTCAGTTGTATCTCCAACGACTACTGTTCTGCTTAACATACTAGAGTTATTGTTATTATCGTATGCAGTGTAATCAACCATATAGGTACCGAGTTCTGCAATATCCACTGTTGAAACCATCATAACGGTATCAACTCCACTACAGGCATCGCTAACATCATAACCTGGATCCACAAATGCATTATGTACTTCTACATATTCATTTGCATTTCCTTTCAATGTAAATACTGGCGCATCCATCTCTTTGTTTACAATTATTACTCTGTAAGCAGTAGCTACATTACCGTTAGCATCACTTACTTCGTATTTATACCAATATTCACCATGATTTTGTAAATCAACATTATTTGTTGTTACAATACTTGACGTTACATTTCCATCCAGGTTATCCTCTGCTGTGGCACCTGAATCAACATATGTCAAACACTGTTCAACATAAACAGTATCCATATAAGTAATGGTAATTACTGGAGGTGTTGCATCATCACGGATAATTAATCTGTACTCTTCAACCTCACCAAATAGTCTGGTATTACAAGGATCATTAGTTTCTCCTCCTAAAGCAGTAGCAATACGCATTCTAGTGGTTCCTTTAAGAGCAGTAGTAGGAACAGCAAATTGTGTAGTCCAACTAGTTGTTGATGCATTTGGTTCGTGATCGATTAATTCAGAAGCTTCATATTCCCCGTTAACATTCCAATCAATCCACGCTTTGCGATCAATATTGTTATAATTTGTATTTCTCTTAACAGTTAAAGAATAAGAAGCTCCTCTTGCCAAATATGCAGATTTAGTTGCTGAATAATCGGTAAAAGATTCACTTCCAATTGCTGATGCGTTTACTAAAATTGGCGTATTTGCAAAATCAGTAAGTTCTACATAACTAATTCCAACATCTTGCCCTAAAGTAGTTACACCAGGTACACAATACTGAATGACATAGATATAATCTGTTTTAGTAATTGACTTTGTAAATGATCCAAAAGCAGACTCCAATGTAACGCTATAATAACCTGTATCGTTAAACTGAATTATTGGATTTTGACCATTTGGATAATCTGCTATCACACTAAATGTAGCAGGGGTGATAGTCCATGTCCATGCATTCACACAACCTTGAGTCAGATCGGTAAAAGATACAGCATCTTTTCCAGCAACTGGACGAAGAATATCAGCAACAAAATTAGGTGTTGGAGCAACTGGAGGTTGAATAACAAAAACATTCTTGGTATAAGAACTTGTACCACCGCAATCTTCAACAACTAGTTTCACAGAATACCATCCGGCAAATGGGAATTTATATTCACCATTTTCATTGAAATCATCATAGAATCCATCCTGATCATAATCCCAGGAGTTCGTTCCTCCATTGGATGTCGATAAGTTTTCAAAATAAGCAACGGCATCCAAACAAACGGTATCAGGTCCATCAAATAACGCATTTGGTTTAGCAAACTGACCTGCAGTTGCTTCCCAGCTACCTACAAAACCAGGAGCTGTACCTGATGTATTTGTTTCCCATTCGATAAATAAACTTCCTGTGCTGGAAGTAAACTTACTTTGGAAACCAGGATCGCTAATTTCTCCATTTATTCCATTATTGCCATAATTATTAACATCCCATAATGGTGTACCATTGTTATCAGTTCCTTCAAATATTCTGAAATAATCGCCTCCGGCTACATCAAACTCTGAGAAAGTGAAATCAATTGAGCTGGCGCAAGGGCTTAACAGAATATCGCAATTACGGCCATTGCCATAATCACTAACAGGACCCTGATCGTCAAATAAGATACCACGCATAGATGAGCTTACTGAAGGCAATACATAGTTACAAATCCATTGAGATGGTTTTACAACAATATATTTATCCTTACAAATGCTATCGCCACCTATTGTATTAAATACAGTCAGGCAAATTTTGTAAACACCAGGATACTCCAATAAAACAACTGGGTTTTGAGAAAAGCTTCCTGTTGGAGCCAGATAACTATGAGAAGGAACAGTTCCTAAACCACCTAATGTTACTGTGGCAGGCACTACACTCCACTTCCAGCTACTTGGACAATTGGAAGAAATATCAAAAAACTGAATTGGAAATCCTGTTTCAATTTCATTCATTTCTGCAATAAAATCAGCCATTGGAGGTGTTGCCGGAGCATCAATCAGAACAACCTTTGTAAAGGTATCAGATCCTGCACAATTACTGGTAACAAGGGTGATGGTATCGTAATAGGTACCTGCACCAAAAGTATGGGTAAAGTTAAAATCGGTTGTTTTCTGAACACCATTCAGGAACCACCAATAACCTTGTTTGGCATTTTTATCAGCTGTATTTAAAAAGGTAATGGGTGAATTAAAGCAAATAGTATCGCCAGCAATGAAGTTTGAAACAGGTAATCCTGTTGAATATTCAGATTCATCAGCACCAATTGCTGTACGATAAATACAACGAGGATCACCATCTATATCAGCAGCTATATATCCGAAAGTTTTTCCAACTAAAGGAGGATAGTTCGGATTTAAATGATATGGATTAGTTGCATCAAATTTAGGATCTTCATTTTCCCATGAGTTTTCATCATGTGGCATACTCATCCCTTGAGTTGCACCTTTCCAAGCATCTAAATCCAAATAATAGACATTATAATTGAAAAACATATTATTAGTAGTACTACTTGGATAGATATAATCATTATAATCGATTACAGCTCCATTTCCATAAGGATAATAGTAAACAGTTAGTAGCATAGTACCACCATCACTAATTAAGATATTATTTAAACACATTAAGTGATATGGATAATAAAATTGCATTGCAGCATAGGTATAACTATTAGCATAGCTACCATCAACATGGATAGTATTGTTTAATACTCTTAAATTATAGTTATAATAATAACCACGATAACCAACTTGATAAGTAGGGTTTTTAAAATCATGAATAAGATTGTTTATGACTAAAGAGCTATCGCCTTGATAATAATAGTTTTCATAATATGTATAAATACCATATTGACCTGGCATCACATTATTTCCATCAATGATTGACTTTGAACCATATTGTTGATAAATACCATATGCACTGGTTGTACTATAACCAATATCTATTGTGTTATTAATAAATTGAGCACCTCTTTGATAATAGTAATAGATACCATAGTAATATTGACCATTGAATATACAATCAATGATTCTGTTATCCATGTTAGGTGATGTGGATCCAGATCCACGGAAGTGAGCACCATAATAACCATTTGATAAAGTACAATTCTGTACAAGCGTATAATTTGCATTATCACCATTACCTCCGGTTGATGCTTCAGAACTGGTAGACTGAATAACCTGAGCATATGAACTCGAATTGGTTCCAACAGTCATATCACAATCAATAATACTATTATTATCAGCCTGATTCATCAGCATGACTGCAACAGAATAAGAAGTACCTGTATTCTGAATTTTCATGTTTCTAAAGGTAAAATAATCGGCTCCATCAAATAAAACCGTTGCACGATTGGAAGAAGAAGTTCCGGCATATGTTAAGGTAACCTTAGTTCTGTCCAGACCATCGAAAGTAATAGTGTTGGTTGCGCTTATCCCTACAATATTATCAGGAATAACCACACGTTCATTATAAACACCTGGTTCAACCTGGAATACTATTGGCGTTGCAACACCACATGTTTGTAATGCTTGAACTGCTTCGTTAAAGGTTGCATAATCACCAGCTATAGGGCCAATGGTATAGGTACCTTCCATTCCTGTACAAAAATTCAGAAATAAAGTATCATTTGTTATATCATTATCAGGAAATGAGTCATTGACATCACCAATCCATACTTTTAAAGAATGACTTCCTTTAGTCGGTATAAAAACAGACTTATCGAAAGTGTACATATGGTTTTCACCAGGGCCTAAAACAGGAAATTTTGTTCCTGTTGCCTTGTTGTAATCAAAAATTTGTTCAGGTGTACCACCATTTAAGGAATAACCTAAATCTAACCAACGAATTGAATCGGCCTTTAAGTTTGAGAAGGTAACACTAAGTTTATTGCTATCAACACTGAAAACTCCGGGAGAATCAACACTGGTTAATGCACAATCAAAACCTGAAAGAGATAAGATTTTAATTGTATAATCTTCACATTCTCCTGCATAATAGTTTGTACATGGGCTAGGAGGATTAAGTGAAGATGAACCATAATCACTGATTACACGCATGCGTTTATTACCAGCAGGCGCGTTAGAAGGTATTGTTATTGTACCTGTACTCCAACCACTGGCAGCAGTACTACCTGAGGAATAAACCCATTCATCATTTGTGTTAAATGTTCCATCGTTATTGAAATCAATAAAAATACAGAACCAGGTTGTGTTCGAACCACCTACCTGTACACTCACATTAACTGTTGATGCAGGATAAGCAGTTGTTGACATGCTTGTGTAGTTACTATACTGTGCAGATGTAGTAGGACAAGTGGTTGTATTGCTTATTGAACCAATATTTACCTGTTGTGTTCCTATCTGATAATTACCTGCACTAGTCCAGGAAGGAGTACAATATGTTTGTGCATTTATATTCCAGGAAATTGAAACAAAAATTGCAAACAAAACAAGTGTTAACTTTCTCATATTTTTCATATTAATTTAGTTAAATAATATTCGACTTGATTTTGATAATGTACTTCCTAATTAATTTTAGGAGAAGAAGGTAGAAGAATTGGGTTATTCTTCCATATCTTACACAAAAAAACAAACACATTTATTACAAAATGCCTGTTTATACAAATAAATTCTTGTGGTGTAGAGTCTTCTCAAACAATTATAGTTAGTAATATTATAAAAAATCAATAGAATATTTTAAAAATATCCACGGTAAAGTTACATAAAAAAGTATTAATAAATACCCTTTCCCGAGCTGGATATTTTTTAAACGAACTATTCAATAGTATCAGCATGTACATTCCGCTTATATCATAATATTTAAAACCTGAAAAAGAATAGTTTATTAATAGGTATTTTTACAAAATATTTTTTCCTAATATTGCATTGTTAACGAATGCTTAAATCATTATAAAACGAATCAAATGAAAAACTTTACAAAATTATTTTTTGCATTATTATTTGGATTTATCTCCATGAATACATTTGCAGCCGATCGACTTGAATTAACTGAAATAGTTGCTCCTGTAATTAATAGCGATGTCATCCTCGGACAACCAACTGAGTTTGAATTTAAAATGATCAATAACTCCACAGCTACATTTACAACCGTTGATACAGCCATTCTGGTTATTGGATGGTGGAATGGTAGCCAGGTAACAGGTCTTCAGCTTTTAGGCGGATATATGCCAACAAGTGACTTAGTTGTTGGAGACAGCGTGAATTTTAAATTTACCCTGACATTCCCAACCACCATGACTCCGGGTCAGTATGCTCCTGTTTTTGGTGTTGTATGGTCTGGAAATCCAGAACCAACAAAATTCTCATTGGTAGCTTCAGTTTATAATTTCACATTAGGAAGCGGTGTTGCTGAAAAATTTGCTTCATTAGACAAAGCATATTACAGCAATGGTTATGTGAATATCGACATCAATAGCAATGGCAATGCAAAAGCTTATATCTCTGTAAGCAATACCAATGGCCAAATTGTTTATGGTGAACTCTTGAGCATGAATAACAGAGGTCTTTCATCTGAAAGCATTTATGTTGGAAACCTTCCAAAAGGAATTTATATCCTTGGTTTAAGTGCAGAAGGACGCTTGACTACCAAGAAGTTTATGGTTTACTAAATAGTAGCTTATCAATACACAAAACCCGGTTCTTTATGTTCCGGGTTTTTTTTTGTCAAATAAATCAGGATAGGCTTTATTGTGTTATTTATTTAGCCGCTAATCAAATTATACAGGCTATATTCTATAACTTTGCCCTTTCAATTTTAAAGCATTCAAATCAAACAAAAAGGATTTTACCTATATAGCATGGAACTCAATAAAAATTACGACCCAAGCCTTATTGAAGATAAATGGTATGCAGAATGGATGAAAAAAGACTATTTCCATTCAGAACCTGACGATAGAGAACCTTATACCATTGTAATTCCACCACCAAATGTTACAGGTGTTTTACACATGGGACACATGCTCAACAATACCATTCAGGATGTATTGATCCGACATGCACGCATGCAAGGAAAAAACGCTTGCTGGCTACCCGGAACCGACCATGCTTCCATTGCTACAGAATCGAAAGTTGTTGCCCTATTAAAAGAAAAAGGAATCGATAAATCGACCTTAAGCCGTGATGAATTTCTTACCCATGCCTGGGAATGGAAAGAAAAACATGGAGGAATCATTCTGGAGCAACTAAAAAAATTAGGAGCCAGTTGCGATTGGGAGCGAACCAGTTTCACCATGGACAAACAATTATCTGATAGCGTTATCCATGTGTTTATTGATCTATTTAACAAAGGATTGATATACAGAGGTGTTCGGATGGTTAATTGGGATCCGCAAGCTAAAACCGCTGTTTCCGATGAGGAAGTAATACATAAAGAGCTTCAGTCGAAGTTGTATTATGTGAATTATCAAATTGAAAACAGCGATGAGCAAATTACTATTGCCACCACCCGTCCAGAAACTATTTTGGGCGACACAGCTGTTTGTGTGCATCCGGAAGATGAAAGGTTTAAGCACTTAAAAGGCAAGTATGTTATCGTTCCCTTGGTAAACAGAAGAGTGCCTCTGATTTTTGATGAATACGTTGATATGGAATTCGGAACAGGTGCGCTAAAAATTACCCCGGCTCATGATATCAATGATTATGAAATTGGCCTTAAATACAAACTCAAAAGCATCGACATCTTTAATGATGATGGCAGCTTAAATGAAAATGCTGAGCTATTTATTGGTTGCGATCGTTTTGAAGCTAGAAAACTTGTTGTTGAAGAACTGGAAAAAACAAATCATTTACACAAAATTGAGGACTATATTAATAAGGTAGGATTTTCAGAACGAACAGATGCGATCATAGAACCCCGAATTTCCATGCAGTGGTTCTTGAAAATGAAAGAATTGGGAAAACCTGCTTTGGATCATGTAATGAACGATGATATTCGTTTTTTCCCTGCCAATCTGAAAAACACCTATAAGCATTGGATGGGGAATGTGAAAGATTGGTGCTTATCGAGACAATTGTGGTGGGGACACCAAATACCAGCCTGGTATAATGAGGAGGGAGATTTTGTCGTAGCAAAAACAGAACAGGAAGCTATCGAATTATTTAAAATCAAAAATCAGGAATCCAAACCAAGCCATCAGCTTGGTGAAATCCAAAAGCTTAAGCAGGATGAAGATGTGCTCGACACCTGGTTTTCATCATGGCTTTGGCCAATTTCTACTTTCAATGGAATTTTAGAGCCTGATAATAAAGACATCAATTATTATTACCCAACCAATGACTTGGTTACAGCTCCTGAAATTATCTTTTTCTGGGTTGCCCGAATGATCATTTCAGGATATGAGTACCGGAATGAAAAACCTTTCAAGAATGTTTATTTTACAGGTATCGTTCGCGACCAACAAAGACGAAAAATGTCGAAATCTCTGGGCAATTCACCAGATCCGATTGAGTTGATGAAAAAGTATGGTGCTGATGGTGTTCGGGTTGGAATGCTCTTGGCCTCCCCTGCAGGTAATGATCTTTTATTTGATGAAGCCTTATGCGAACAAGGTCGTAATTTCAATAACAAAATATGGAATGCCTTTCGATTGGTAAAGAGTTGGAAAATTGATCCAACCTTAAGTCAAAGTGAATCTTCTGCTCAAGCTATCCTTTGGATTAATTCCAAAATCAACCAAAGCTTGGAACTTATTGAAGATCATTACGCAAAATACCGCATGTCGGATGTATTGATGACCAATTACAAACTTTTTTGGGATGATTTTAGTTCCTGGTATTTGGAAATTATCAAACCTCGCTTTGGCGAAGGAATTGATCAGGAAAGTTATCAAGCCACCATCAACATTTTCGAAATATTATTGAAATCGTTACACCCATTTGTGCCCTTTATTACTGAAGAACTTTGGCATCATTTAGCGGAAAGAAAAGAGGATGATGATATTATAGTTGCAGAATTTCCACAAGCAGGTGAATATGACGAACAACTAATTAGCGACTTCGAATTTGTAAAGGAAGTGATATCAGGAATCCGTGAATTCAGAAACAGTAATAATCTCGGACATAAGGAAGAAATTAAGCTCCAGATATTAGCCGAAAAGAAAAGCCATACAGCATACGATGAGATTGCTAAAAAACTGTGTAAAATAGAAAGCATCGATTATTTAGCTGAAAAACCACAAGCAGCCTTGTCTTTTCTGATTCGTTCAACAGAATATTTTGTTCCTTTCGATGAAAAAATCGACCTTAGCGAGGAAATTGAAAAAGCACAAAAAGAACTGGATTACCAAATGGGTTTTCTAAAAAGTGTTATGGGGAAATTGGGGAACGAACGATTTGTCCAGAATGCACCCGCACAGGTAGTTGACATTGAGAACAAGAAAAAGGCAGATGCTGAATTAAAAATAAAAGTACTGGAAGAAAAATTAGACAATTTAAAAAAACAGGCCTAGCATATATGGAAAAAATTATAATTATTGATTTCGGCTCACAGTTTACCCAGCTTATCGCAAGAAAAATAAGGGAACTTAACGTTTATTCAGAAATCCATCCATACGATTCTGTACCTGAACTGGATCATGAAGTAAAGGGTGTAGTTTTATCCGGAAGTCCTTTTTCTACTTTGGAAGAGCAAGCCCCTACCACTGATTTAAAAAAAATATTGGGCCATAAGCCTGTACTTGGTTTGTGCTATGGAGCCCAATTGTTAGTCTTGCACGATCAGGGAAAAGTAGAACGTTCACACATTCGCGAATATGGACGAGCCAGCCTGGTCAAAACCCAAAATCAAAGCATCCTTTTTAATGATGTGAACAACAATCAGATTTGGATGTCGCATTCCGATACCATTCTTGAATTACCAAAGGGTTATGAAATCATTGCAGAAACTGATGATATACCTGTTGCTGCTTTTCAAAACAAATCGAAACATATTTATGGCTTTCAGTATCATCCCGAAGTATATCATACTACAGATGGAAAAGCCATGCTTCAAAATTTCCTGAAAGATGTTTGTGGATGCACGCAGGATTGGACACCTGCACACTACGTAGACACAACCATTGCAGCGCTTAAGGAAAAATTAGGAAATGACAAAGTGGTGATGGGTTTATCAGGAGGGGTTGACTCCACAGTGGCAGCAACACTTTTGCATCAGGCTATTCACAAAAATTTGTATTGCATATTTGTTGACAATGGATTGCTTCGCAAAAATGAGTTTGCAGAAGTTATTGAAACATATAAGCAACTTGATTTGAATGTGATTGCTGTAGATGCAAAGGAAGAATTCTATAAGGCATTAACGGGAATCAGCGAACCAGAAGGAAAGCGGAAGGCTATTGGAAAAACCTTTATCGATGTTTTTGAACGGGAAGCAAAAAAAATCGAAAATGTCGGATGGCTTGGCCAGGGAACTATTTACCCTGATGTCATTGAATCAGCCGGAACAAGTGGACCTGCGGCCACCATCAAATCACATCATAATGTAGGTGGATTACCCGAAAAAATGAGTCTGAAAATTATTGAACCCCTACGTTTGCTGTTTAAAGATGAAGTAAGAAGGGTTGCGGCTGAACTCCATATACCTGAGAATTTGTATAACAGGCATCCTTTTCCCGGTCCCGGATTAGGCATTCGTATTCTGGGTGAAATTAGTCTGGAAAAAGTGCAAATATTACAAGATGCAGATCGCATTTATATGGATGAAATGAAGAAAGATAATTTGTATGATAAAATCTGGCAGGCAGCAACCATATTGTTACCGGTAAAGTCGGTGGGTGTTATGGGTGATGAAAGAACCTATGAGTATACGGTGGCTTTACGTGCGGTTACGTCTACCGATGGCATGACAGCTGATTGGTATCCAATGCCACATGAATTTCTTTCAAAAGTATCCAATAAAATTATTAATTCAGTAAAAGGAATAAACAGAGTTGTTTATGATATCAGTTCAAAACCTCCTGCAACCATTGAATGGGAATAAAAAGCTTTTGCTTGTTCTCTTTCTTTTAAGTTCAGTATTAATTCAATCCTGCAGCAGCTGGAAATTCAGCCAGGAACAACTTAATCTGGAAGAAAAATATCAGCGGCATCAAACCGAAAAACCCATTGAAGTAGTACCAGCCAAAGATAGCGTGCAGCAGACAGAAGTTAACCTGCCTGAAAAAATTGACAGTCTGGCAAGCATTTATCCATTCATTCAGAAAGAAAAATACAATATTGCCTATATTTTGCCACTTTATTTGAATGAAATTTATGATGAGGAGTTTAAGCAAAAACGGATTTCTAAATTAGCCCAAGAGTATTATATGGGGGCTAAACTGGCTTTGGAAGATAGTGTGCCCAACCTTGGATTAAACTTACAAGTTCAGATATTCGATAACTATTCGGGAAGCGATTCTTCTATCAGTCATATACTATCCCTTATTGATAAGGATTCTTTCGATTTGATTGTAGGACCATTTCTGAATACGCACATGGATGAGTTTTCTGCATATTCCCAAATGCATATGTTACCGATTATTTCTCCATTAAGTATCAAAAAAGGATTCTTGGAAAATCCCTATTTTATTTCTTGCCGGCCAGCCAAATACACACATTTGGAGAAAAGCAGTCAACTCATGACCAAACATTTCAAAAACTACCATCTATTGGTGCTTGCTTCCGATAACACCGAGCTTGAGTACATTAAAGAGAAAGTGATGCTTTATAGCGATTCAACTACTTTCAAGAGTATGCATTTCATGGTCGTAGATCATGGCAATTGGGGCAAAGCAGAATACTTACATCAGCTTGCCAAGGATAGTAACCTGATTTATATACCGACCCATGATGTGGTTGTCATTAATTCGGTGGTAACCAATCTGATTGGTGTTATTGACTTTGATAAGGAAGAACAAAAAAATAAAATAAATGTATTGGCACCCTACAAATGGTTAAATAAAAGCGCTGTTGAAATCAATATGTTGGATAAACTAAACAGTTATTTTACATCGGAACCCATTTTAGATTTTTCTGATTCTTCTACTATCGAATTTGTAAAAAGTTATCGGCAGGCTTATAAAACTGAACCAAATAACTATGCTTGGTTGGGCTACCAAGGAGTATTACTTTACAGCCAATTGATGGTTGAGCATGGGAAATATATACAACGCGCCTTGATTGAAAAAGAAACAGCTTGTGATGGATTTACCTTCCTGCGAAGAAAAGCAGGAAATGGTTTTGAAAAATCCACCATATGGCTATTTAAATTTGAAGAACACAAACTAAAAAGAGTCAAATAAAGGAGCAAAACCAGATGACAATTATTTATTTTTTTAAAATTCTTCTGGTTTAAAAAAATGTTTTAATTTTGCACCTCCAATTAGGTTGATTCCTTAGCTCAGTTGGTAGAGCATCTGCCTTTTAAGCAGGGGGTCCAGGGTTCGAATCCCTGAGGGATCACTAAGTTAATTGTAATTTGAAGCAAAACCCCGCAAACTAACCGTTTTCGGGGTTTTTTTATGATATCAATAGCAAAAAGAAGCATGTTAAAACAAACTTTATCAATATTTCTGGTGGACTAAGCGGTGGACTTGGTATTTTTTATTTTAGTCCACCAGTTTGGGTGTTATTTCACTGATTTGCTTCACTTTGCGTTTTCGTTTTCTATCCATAATGGTTACTTTTAATCACTTAAATATTTATCAAAATTATGGAAAAGCGAGTATCATTAAAGTTATTATTCTACATCAAGAAATCTAAGCTTCTGAAAAACGGTGAAGCACCTATTTATGTCCGAATTTCTTATGATGGTTCACGAACAGAAATGGCATTAAACCGAAGTATTGATCCTGACTTTTGGAATTTGCACAGAGCCCAGGTAAAAGGCAACTCTAAAACTGCCATACAGATCAATCAATACATGAAAACCATAGAGTATCAACTTTATGAAAGACTTCAGGATTTGCGAGAGGAAAACAAACCAATCTCTGCAAAGGCGATAAAAAATACTTTTCTGGGAATTGAAGAAAACAAGATAACACTAGTCTCAATTTTTGAAGATCACAACACAAATGCCAAGCAACTTATTGGGATTGACATGAATGAAAAAACATACAGTCGATATGTTTCATGTCTCAAAAACCTAAAGGAGTTTATGAAGAAATACCATGGCAAGGAAGATATGGATATGAACAATATCAATGTAGATTTCTTGACAAAATTCCTTTCCTATCTAAAAGCAGAAAAAGGTATTACTCACAATACTGCAACAAAATATTTAGCTCGTTTAAAGAAGATTGTTCGTATTGCTTTTGCAAATGGCTGGATGAAGCACTACCCTTTTGCCAATTTAAAACTTACTTATGATAAGGTCGATAGAGGATTTCTGTCCAATGAAGAATTAAACAAGCTTAAAGAAGCAGAACTTCATCTGGAAAGACTTGGTTTAGTAAGAGATTGCTTTCTATTTTCATGTTATACAGGACTAGCACATACTGATCTTATGAACCTAAGACCATCAGACATTGTAATGGGTGATGATGGGAATAAATGGATAAAAATTCACAGAAAGAAAACCAATGAAGCTAACCATATACCAATATTGAATGTTACAAATGAACTAATTGAAAAATACATGAATCACCCTTATTGTCAAGTAAAAAACAGGGTTATGCCAGTCAACTCCAATCAGAAAACCAATGCATACTTAAAAGAGATTGCAGCCATTGCCAAGATCAACCAACATTTAACAAGCCATCTGGCACGGCATACTTTTGCAACTACAATCACATTAAATAATAATGTTCCTATTGAAACTGTATCTAAAATGCTAGGTCATAGCTCAGTTAATATGACTAAGATATATGCTCGGCTTTTGGATAAGAAAGTAGGTGAAGATATGAGTAGGTTAAATTCAATTTTAACCTAAAAGAAATTTTAGTATATAAACGATAATTTCCTTAATCAAAAAGGCTGCCTCAAATGGCAGCTTTTTTTTTGTTAAATAATAATCAAAAACATCAAAGCTATGAGTATAATTATTGTAGAAAATTCAAGAATTCAGAAAGGAAGTAATTCTAAAACCTTTATAGAACGGGCAAAAAATGAGATCCCGAGATTCATTGAACACCTCTCAAAATTTGAGGAAAAAATTACTATTGACGGATATGCTCCAAGTACAATGTTCAGTTATTCAAGAAGTTTAGCAGTTATAAGTTTATACTTTGGAAAATCACCCATTGAACTAGATTCCAATGATATCAATACCTATCTATTTAAATTAACTAAAGTTGATTCTCCAAGTGCGACCTATTTTAAACATATGGTTTATAGTCTTCGATTTCTTTTTCGTTTGTATAATTTGGATGATAAAAGAATTAAACTTCCCAAAATTAAAAAGACTTACAAATTGCCAGTAGTACTTTCAAGGGAGGAAGTTAGAGCTTTATTAAAAACTCCAAAAGGACTAAAGCAACGTGTAATATTTGCATTAATTTATTCAGCTGGACTTCGTATTAACGAAGTATGTCAATTAAAAATATCAGATATTGATGAGGATAGGATGCAAATTAGGATAAAACAATCAAAGGGGAATAAAGATAGGTATGTAATTTTAAGTACATATATGCTTCAAGGATTAAGGAAGTATATTCAACGCTTTAAACCCAAACATTTCCTTTTTTATGGACATGATATAGATAGAGAGATTAGTAAATCGGCAATTAGACAAAGTTTCAAACTTGCTGCAAAAAAAGCTGGAATAATTAAAGAATGCTCAGTTCATACATTACGGCATTCGTATGCTACTCATTTATTGGAAGATGGAGTTGATATTGTATCGATTAAAGATCTACTTGGCCATAGTTATATAGCATCAACTCTTCATTATTTACACGTTGCAAATTTAAACAAAATGAGAGCACACAGCCCACTGGACACTTTATATTCAGATTACTATTAAAGCCTCTTAAAGCTATTGTTAGGGGGCGTAATTCATCTGTTCTTTCAAAACTTAAAGAAAAGTTAGGCCTATTTTTCTATTCAAACCAGTTTCAAAAATTCGAATTAATGTTGATAGTTGAATATTTCCTTTAGCATTTTCAATTTTAGAAATATAGCTTTTCTTTGTTCCGGTTTTTTTAGCTAATTGTTCTTGTGTTAATTTTGCCTCTTTTCGAGCATTCTTCAACATTTCACTAACAATAAACATTTGAGCTTTCTCTTCATAAGAGTTTCTGCTTTCTGAACCAATTTTTCCGTGTTCACATTCAATTAATTCATCGAATGTTTTTATATTGCTAAAGTCTTTCATTATTTTACATTTTTAAGTTTAAAATATTCATTTTTTAACCTCATTGCTTTTTCAATCTCTTTCATTGGCGTTTTCTGTGACTTTTTTAAGAATCCATTAAAAAGAACAACGAGATTTCCCTCGTCAAAACAGCAGAAAACTCGGTAAATATTTGATTGAAATTCAACTCTAATTTCAAAAAGTCCTTCATATCCTTTCATTGGAGCTAGAAACTTTCTTGGCACCATTTCAACTTGTTTTATTAATTCGAACACATATTGAAACTTTGTTTTCACATTAAAGTCTAACTTTTTATAGAATTCAATGAACGACTCTCCATGAAAAATGATTTTTCTATTCATTATACAAAGTTATCATATAAGATAACATTTGCAAAATTTATTCCCAAAAAATTATCAATAATCTGATGGTTTATTTGGAGTTTATGCCCCCTAACGGTACAACTTTGAATAGTACGAAGCGATTAGCGAAGTATTATTTAAAGTTGGTGTTAGGCAAATGTTGCTTCGCCTGATTCTAACATATTTTTTCTGGTGTTCATTAAACTCGCATTTCGAAAATGTCTATTTAATTCATTCTTTAATTTGTACGGACGATTAAATGCTTCCTGCGAGACTTTAAAATAATGCGATAGTCTCCTGATTGTATCCTTAGATAGACCTTTATTAAAGTTCAATATTTTTGAAATTGTACCTTTAGACAATTTTAGAATATCAACTAAATCTTTTGCTTTTAAATTATGCTCAGACATTAAAAACTTGAGAAGCTCTATTGGATCCATATCATTAAATGTATTTTGCTCACTATCCCATTTTTCAATTAGAAGTGTTAACAATTCAATTTCGTCAAAGTATTTTTTATCATCATTAACAAGTAAATTCTCAAGCATCTCACAGTACTTGTCGTATTGATCCTGACTCTTAATTATTGTAAATTTTAGTGTATCCATTTTTGTCCTTTTTAATTCATTTGTCAATATCCACTTATTTCATATTGCATTCCTGATTTACAAAGTTTAGTATACTCTGCATGTGTTCCGATCCATTTAACAAATAAGTGAGCTTTTGTTTCACCAAAATGATATTTACAAATCATCCTGTATTTATTTCCTCCAATATTAAAAACAACTCTATTTGATCCTTTACCTAGTATATCTGCACTATTATATGTCAAAATGATATTACTTGGCTCATTCCAATCAACTCGCTTCAAAATGGAAATCCATATTTCAAAAGATGCTCTACTTTGAGCATTTTTAAAAACATAATCCTCTATCGATTGTTTCTTTATTAAATGTGTTTTCATATAAGTAATCACAAATATAAAACAAATGTTTCACAAAGGGAAACTTTTTGAGAAATTCTTTGTCAATTGGAAATGAATCGTGCAATTTTGCCTAACGGTTTGAATATGATGCGTGCCGCATCTTGTTCAATAAGTGTCTTTGGTTTATGTATTTTCAAATTTACTAACTCATTTTCTATGAAAATGAAACTGCGGCATGAATTATATTTATTGTTATAGGGCGTTTTTTATTTTAATGAGTAATTTGTTCCTGGTCCAACTCCATGTTTGGTAATTAGATTTTTTTCAAGCAATTCAGGGAGAATTCTTTTTACAGTTGGACTTGGTATTCCTAATTTTTTTGCTATTTCACCAGATTTACATCCAGCATTGTTTCCAATAAAAGTCAATATGGATTTTTCTCTTGGAGACAATTGTGTTTCAACACCTTTGAACTCAAGTTTTTTCATAAGTTGCCCTTGAATATTTATAAGTGCGTTAAAAAAGAAATTTACCCATTCAGTAACATTTTCGTTAGGACGTTGTGCTTGGCAGTTTCTCAGAACTCGATAATATTCATTTTTTCTACTTTCGATTTCATGTTCAAAACTTACGTATTGAATCCACTTGTATCCATTTTTGAGAAGCAATAAAGTTGAAATTAGTCTGCTTAATCTTCCGTTTCCATCTTGAAAGGGATGGATGCTTACAAAATCATATGCGAATAACGCACATTTGACCAAAGGATGAGTTTTATTGTCTTTTTTATACCAGTCAATTAAAAGGCGCATAGCATCTTGTGTTGGGTAACCTGCTTCTGTAGTTCTAAAAATTATTTGTTTAGTTCCATCAGATAGTTTGGCCTCAACTGAATTACTATGTTGTTTGTAGTCTCCTTTATGCCATTTGTCCTTGTCGCTGTATTTCAATAAGATATTATGAAGGTTCTTTAGTCCGTTCTCATTGATTTTTATGTCATCGTATAATCCAGATATTAAGTCTAATGTGTCAAAATACCCAAGAACTTCTTGTGAATCCCTATCCTCAATTTTTGTGATATCAATTTCTTTAAGAAGAACTTCAACTTCTTCATTAGACAATTTCGATCCTTCAATTCTGGTTGAAGCACCAACGCTCCTCACAGTTGCTATTGATTTCAATTGTTTGAGACTTTGTCCTTCTCTTTTCTCAATTGATGTCCATGACGCATCAAACCTGTCAACTTGACTTATCAGGTTTATTAACTCCCAATCAATATTTAATCTAAATGTGTGAACTGTATTTTCCATACCACAAATGTATCAATAATTTTCAATACTGATACGATACGATACGTTTTTATTCGATAAATGTTCGATATTTATGATACGATATGATTCTATTTGATACGATAATGGTTTGGTTCAAAATGCCCTGTAACGTTTTGGCTTTGCCCAGTAAGGGATTTCGAAGCATATTCTTTCAAAATTATTACTAAATTTCAACACTTGCATTTCTGTTCAAAATTCTCTAAAACCCTTATTGGGTAAAGCCTTTGTTGTGGTACGTTTTTCTTATTTCAACACTATTTTAGAAGTTTGATAAGAATTTAGACAAGAAAATTTTATAAAATAAATACCAGATGAGAAGTTTTGCAAATTTATAATTTCATAGTTATTTTTTAAATTCCCAGAATTAACTTTTAATCCTTTATCATTGTACACTTCAAATGCATATACTTCATTCTCATTTTGATTTTTTTTGCAAAAAACTTTGCCTTTAGTAGGGTTCGGATATAGTTTAATTAACTCATTACTATGTGACATGCTGTTTATATTGTCTGTCTCTATCACTAAGACGAGTGATTGGATAATAGTTGACCCAATCATTATTCCTCCACGCCATTCAATAGTCTCAATACCAATTGCGAATATTCCTGAAGATGTCGGGCTATTCCATAAAAGTTCACCAGTTATTGAATCTAATTCGAATGTAATACTCGAATTTGGAAATAAATATTTATCAACGAAGCAATTAGTTAGCTGATATGAAATACTGTCGTTATCAGGGTCTGATTTGAAAAAGCTGGCTTTGAAAGGTTTGCTCTTAAACGCAGTATCATAAACAAAACTACTAATTGTAGGAGACGAGTTCGTTAATGAAGAGATTCCTATTTTAATAATACATGCAAGTTTAAATGATTCATTAATCGAATTCTCTATGTTTTGAATACCCGATATCCAATTATCTGCAATTGCAATTAAATAGTAATAACCAAAACCAGGGTAGGTATGAGTTGTAACATAGTTTCTTTGTGTAATATGAGTGGAGTATTTAATTGAATCATAACTAAAAACAGTGTCTTTGTAATTATCACCATAATCAAAAGCTACAAAATTCTTTCCTGTAATTGAATCAATTGTAAGTAATGTCACTGTAATTTCATAATAGTCAATTGAGATGTACTTGTATGCTATATCACCACCTATTACATTTTGTGAAAATGAAGATATTGAGACAAAGCAAATTATACTAAACAGCAGAAATCTTTTCATTTTATTATTTTCATCATAATTAAAACTCTATGAATGAATGCGGTACGTTTTTATTCAAAATAGTTTCCCAAATTTAATATCGAAAGTCCAACAAGTTGTGTAGTCATAATACTTAATATCATTAGTAATTTTAGCTTTACAACCGAAAATAATTATGTAATCATGTTTTAATGCTTGATGTACCTCAAGCCCCAATTCTGTGAAACCAATAGGTGTACTATAAGGTGGAATCGATGATACAACTTTTTCATCTTCAAAATATTCCACAAATCTCCAAGAATGCATTACTCCAAAAGAATAGCCTCCCCTGAAGTACAATTTACATTTTGCATCCGCATAGTAATTAAGATTTATCATCATGGCAATCGGCATCTCAAGAATTCCGTATATCACACGTTCTTTGTAGGGTACTGGAAAATCTAAATGAATTAAATTGGGATCAAAATTCAATTGGTAATTCTTAAGTTCAATGTTTATTCCTATTCTTCTGGTTAATAATTGATAGAATGAGATACCCGTATTAAATCCGCTTGTTGGATTAAAACGGCATTGGTTTTCGATATCTATTGGGTTATCTATTAGGCTCAGACCAAATGAAAAAGCCACAGCATTCTCGTAACTCTGAGCATCTGCTTTAAAACTGAGCAATATTGCAATGCACAGTGCAAGTAGAAAGAATATGCTTTTATTAGTTTTCATTCAAAATGTACCACAACGGTTTGCAAGTATGGCACGTAGCCGTTCCTTACTATAATTTATGTTGATTTGTATTATATTCAAATTTGCAATTCTTTGTCTTAATAACTGCTATGCGGCTATGTGATATTACTTGCTGTTATACGCTGGGTTTTTTATAATCATTGAGTCTTTTGTTCAATTCCTTTTCTCTATATTTTCTTAAGTCATTTAGTTGTTTGAAAATTCCAATATTACTACTTGAAAAGAAAAGTTCTAAGTCTATATGTACTTGCTTACATTGGCTAAAAATTTCAGTCATTACTTTTTTAATGAAGTCAAATAATGATTCTAATTCAGAGTTATCAACGATATTTCTATAATCAACAGAAGTCGTATCAAACCCTATGGAATCTTTTTTGTCAGTGTGAGCGAAGTGTTGATCTCTGAGGGATCTAATTGTTTCCACTGTCGGTTGGAACCTTAATAATTCATTCTCCCAATGCATTATGGTTCTCTTGCTGAAATTGTACTCTCTGTATTTTCCAGTCTTTTTTAATTTGTTAAATAGATTCCTTATTCTGAACTTTTGGTTTCTATTCTCTGAAAATAATTTGTCCAATTCAATGATAGTATCCTTAAACGAAAGGTACATTATTTGAATCCAGAATGAGTCAGTAAGGTTAACTTGACTACTTACATATTTGAAAATTTCAAAAGATTGACGTGACTTGAAATAAATCAAGTTAATTTTATCAATTTCGAATTCAAAATCTTTTTCCATTGTTTAGTTAACCTGTTCGTTAAGGCACATAGTTTACACAAGTTAAAGATTAGACTTTACACTAAATTAGTTTCTAACCTTACTGATTGTTCCTTAGTTCTTAATTCATTTTCATTAAAATATCCTAAAAATACATTTCTATAAAATACTCTC
>JABINZ010000030.1 GCA_018698135.1 Bacteroidota bacterium | reverse complement strand
GAGAGTATTTTATAGAAATGTATTTTTAGGATATTTTAATGAAAATGAATTAAGAACTAAGGAACAATCAGTAAGGTTAGAAACTAATTTAGTGTAAAGTCTAATCTTTAACTTGTGTAAACTATGTGCCTTAACGAACAGTATCTGGCTTAGCTTCTAAAATTTGAATGGAAGCTTCATAACCATTTACAACGGGTAATCTTAAATCCATTAATATTAAATCGATATGGCCATTCTCATGAAAAGTATTAATTGCCTCTTGTCCGTTTTTAGCCCATACTATTTTGACTTCTGTGGATTTTAACAAATGGTATAAAAACAAGTAATTGGTTGTCTCATCTTCTACAACCAAAAAAGTGAAAGCTGAAAAATCATAGCTGCCTATTTCAGCCACTCGTTTTATTTCAACATTTTCCTTTTTAACAATGATATCAGGAAATGAAACAAAAAAAGTAGAACCAACTCCCAATGCTGTATCCAACCAAATTTTTCCTTTCATAAGCTCTATGAGCTTTTTTGTTATGGCTAAGCCCAAGCCAACACCTCCATATTCGCGTGTATGATAGTCTTCAACTTGTCTGAAATTCTCAAAAATAATGTCTGTTTTGTCATCAGGAATTCCTATTCCAGTATCTTTTACATAAAAAACTAAGTCATTTTCGCTCTCTATTTTATAACCAAATTCCACTGAACCTTCATTTGTATATTTTAATGCATTGACTAATAAATTTATAAGTACTTGCTGAATTTTGCCCTGATCGGCTTGGAGAACAACGTCTCTAATTGTTGACTGTGGTTTATAAATAAATTTAATTTTCTCCTTTCCAATTTTTTGCTGTTCAGTATGAACAATATCCACCAAATAATTTGTTAGGGTTGACAGTTCAAACTCAGTTATTTTTATTTTCGCTACACCAGCCTCAATATTCGAAATATCAAAAATATTTTCAATGATTTGAAGCAGCTGTATCCCACTTTGATTGATTGTTCTATTGAAATCAATAATTTCATTGATAGGCAAATTAGCATCAATTAGGCTTGAAAAACCGATGACAGCATTCAAAGGTGTACGTAATTCGTGCGACATCGTAGATAAAAATGCCGATTTTACGCGATCTGACTGTTCGGCTCTATCTTTGGCTTCAACCAGTTGCGACTCCCATTCTTTACGTTCTGTTATATCCCTAACGACACCTATAGCATGCCATTTATTTTGAAACATGATAGACGATACCGATAATTCCAAAGGAAATTCTTCTCCATTTTTCCTTAATCCTAAAACCTCAAAGCTATTACCAATTATATCTATATTTCCTCCTTTTGCAAAAAACTTAAGCACTCGTTTAAAGTCATTTACAGTTTTTGGTGAAAGTATTTTATCCATCAGGATATTTCCAATTATTTCTTCTGAACTATACTGAAAAATAGATGCTGCTATCTTATTCCAATAGACAATCTTCCCAGTTTGATCTGTTAATATAATTGCATCATTAGCTGTATTTGTAATTTTCCTGAACTTCTCTTCGCTTTCTATCAAGTTTTTCTCAACTATCCTTTTTTCAGTTATATCCTCCATATAACCTTTTATGGTTTGCAACTTACCAGCTTGATCATAATAGCCCCTAAGGTTTGCATTTACGGTAACAACTTTGCCACTTTTAGTAAGCAAATTAAACTCATAGTTGTCCAAGTGTTTGTTCTCACTAAGCCTTTGAATGAGTTTATTCCGAATATCAGGATTTTCATAATACTCATTCAAAGGGATTTTTTTCGCCTCTTCAATAGAAGAAAACCCAAAAAGTTCTAGAAACTTGGGATTGCAATTCAATAATTCACCATCCAAAGTACTGACAAAATCCGCAGTGATATCGTCTTCAAAAAAGTCTTTGTATTCTTCTCTACTTTTGGTTAATTCCTTAAAAATCCTTTTTCTGGAAGTAATATCATGAAGAAAAACAATGAGCTCCTCTTGACCTGAATGAATATGCTTTACACTAACCTCCACATCAAAAATGTGTCCTTCTTTGTGTCGGTGCTGCGATTCAAAACGTTCTGTACCTTTTTCAACTATTCGATTTATTCGAACACTAATATCTTCATTTGATTCCAGTGCTTCAACATGTGTAATCCTCATAGATAAGAGTTCCCTTTCACTATATCCACTCATTTCACAATATGCATCATTTACTTCCAGAAAACGACCATCCAAGTCAACCCGCCAATAGCCATCCATTGCAGTACGTAAAATGGTTTTATGCTTATTGTCGCTCATGCGCAATGACTCAACCATTTGTTGACGATCAGTAACATCTCTAGCGGTAGAAATGACTCCAATAATCTCTCCATTAGAGTTCTTAAATGCTTTACACCACCAGCCAAGTAACCGTTTTTCGCCATCTTTTCGTCTTTGCCAACTTCTAAGATATAAAATATCTTCCTTTCCTTCAAAAATCGATTTCACATCATCATAGGTATCTTGTTCTCCCTCAAAGTAGAATTTTGCTTCTTTGCCAATCATGTCCTTACCAAAAAAATCGTATCCTGCTTGATTACTCCAGCTATAGATTTTGTCAATATTCACTTCAACAATAATGTCAGGAACAGCTGCTAGAATTGCTTGATTTCTTTCATTTAATAATTTATAATTCTCAAGTATTCGTTTGCTATCCGTAATATCAAACGAATATTCCAGAACATATTCCAGTTTTCCGCTTTGATCAAAAATGGGGTGACAATAAACTTCGATGTTCCTGAGATTACCATTTGAATCGCTATGAATATGTTCAACAATAGCTGTTTTTCTCGTTCTCTTTACAATGTCCATTGGACAGGTATGATCCCTACCTGAACATTTTTCTGAGCGATTATGTGAAAGTTGATAACAAGTTGTTTTCAACCCGGGACGCAATCCTGCAGCCTTGTTTCCAAATACAATACTATAATCACTAACATTGATGATATAAAAAGGAAAATGAATAGAGTCCAGAAGTTCTATTGGTTTATTACTACTTATTTCCGAGTTTTTTTTGATTTGTTTTGGGATATTACTATTCTTCAAGGAAAAATAAATCGATTTTTCGATTGTATGGGCATTGATCTCTGTTTTAAAAATATAGTCATTTGCACCCAAGGTCAGTAGTTTCTCGACAAGATCAATCTGAATAGGATCACACAATAGAATAATAGCTAACTCAGGGAAAGTGTTATGTATCTGGCTCAGGGCAGCACTCTCATTCCATTCTATAATACTTAAATCAAGCATTAATAATTCGGGCTTGTTATTTTTAATCTGTTCAATATATGTATGCTGCGAATCTGCTTTGTACAACTGAAAATCATACAAATTGGATTTCAATAAATATTGACTAATTAATTCTGTTTCAGTTGAGGCTATGAATAGAATAGTTTTGATCATGAAATTTTGTCGTTAAAAATTACAATGAATAGATGCATAACTAAGCTTGTTCAATAATATTGCATGATTAGTCAAATATTAATTCCTCTCATGGCAACTATTCTTATTATGAAATTTGACATTCAACAAATAATCATTAAACTAATTAAGGCTGATTTTGCATTTGAATAGCACTATTTCATGATGGATTATGGTCATATTAGTGGGTAGGAATCATACTAATTTTTCCCTGGACGATTTTAATTAGTTCTATAAGGAATCAACTCTCAATTATCAATATTATTAAGATGCAAACTAAATAAATAGAATCCTATTTTGAATTTAACTTTTCCACATGCATATTCGATTTCATATACAGCAATATAAAACCAAACCATGTAGTTTAATCAAACCATGGTCTCTGGTTTTAATCGGAATCGGAATAAAAGAGATGCTAATTAAATGTTTGTTAGACAAGTTCTAAGTATGCATTCCGCCATCAACACTCAATACCTGACCAGTCATATAGCCTGATAAATCTGATGCGAGGAAAACACAAACATCTGCAACATCCTCAGGTTTGCCACCTCTTCGTAATGGAATTTGTTTAGCCCATTCCTTACGTACATCTTCAGGAAGTGCAGCGGTCATATCTGTTTCAATAAATCCGGGAGCAATTGCGTTTACTCTAATATTTCTTGAACCAATTTCTTGCGCAATGGATTTTGTAAATCCAAACAGACCTGATTTTGATGCTGAATAGTTGGATTGTCCAGCATTTCCACTTAAGCCAACTACGGAACCCATATTAATGATGGATCCTGATTTTTGTTTCATAAATGTTGAAAGCAATGCTTTGGTTACATTGAATACCGATTTTAGATTTACATTAATGACCATATCCCATTGGTCTTCGGTCATACGCATGAGCAAATTATCTCTGGTAATACCTGCATTGTTGACCAAAATATGAACGGTTCCAAAATCTTCTAATATTTCTTTAACTGTGTTTTCTGTTATGGTAAAAGAACTGGCATCAGAAGCATAGCCTTTGGCTTTCACTCCAAACGTTTCAAGTTCTTTTTCAACAGCTTCCATGTTATCATCTCTTTTCAAATCAGTGAAAGCTACATTGGCGCCTTGTTCAGCATATTTCATCGCAATGGCTTTACCAATACCACGAGCAGCACCGGTAACCAAAGCCGTTTTTCCTTCTAATAATTTCATAATATTCCTTTATTATATATTTGAATTTTGCCCTTTTCTATACTTCGCTGGCAAAACTGGCAGACAAATACTCACGATTTAAGCGAGCAATATTTGTAATTTTAATTTCTTTTGGACATTCTGCTTCGCAAGCACCCGTATTGGTGCAATTTCCGAAACCTGCTTCATCCATAGCGGCAACCATATTCATCACCCTCATTGCAGCCTCTGGTTCTCCTTGTGGAAGTAATGCCATTTGAGAAACTTTGGCTGAAACGAACAACATGGCTGATGCATTTTTACATGAAGCCACACATGCACCACAGCCTATACATGAAGCTGCATCCATTGCTAAATCTGATTTATACTTTGAAATCAAAATCGCATTGGCATCAGGAACTCCACCCGTTGAAGCTGATGTGTAACCGCCAGCCTGAATGATGATATCCAATGCTGAACGATCGATCATCAAATCCTTAATAACAGGAAATGGTCGTGCACGAAATGGTTCAATCGTAATGGTTTCGCCATCTTTAAATTTGCGCATATGTAATTGGCATGTAGTAATGGCATCATCTGGTCCGTGTGGATGTCCATTGATATAAAGACTACACATTCCACAAATTCCTTCGCGGCAATCGTGATCAAAAACAACTGGTTCGTCACCTTTGTTAACCAAATCTTCATTCAAAATATCCAGCATTTCCAGGAATGAAGTATCTGAAGAAATTCCCTTTACTTCAAAATTGACAAATTTCCCTTTTGATCCTGGGTTTTTTTGTTTCCAAATTTTCAGTTTGAAATCCATGTTTTTTCTATTTAGGCTAAGGCTGAGGCTGAGGCTAAGGTTAGCCACCTACTCATTACTTAGCTTCTGTTTTCAACTGCATTAATTAATGAATCTAATTCTTTTATTATTTGTTTATTTTCTACAATATGCTGATCGGATTCAGATTCTGAAATATAACCTAAAACTGCCGAAACAGTCAATTGACTAATTAATTCATAGCTACTTCCTCTTGCTATTTTGTAAAATCTTGTTTTATCTCTTGCTTCAAAACGTCCATATCCTTCAGCAACATTGTGACAAATGGAGTTAGCTGCTCTTCTCATATCTGAAACTAAACCAAACTTTTCTGACTCAGGATATTCATTCGTGATTTTATAGATAACTGTCAACAACTTAACTGCAAGCTGCCAAACACTCATATCTCTGAAATCGTTGAACTTTATCATTGTTTAAAAAAAGGCTGAGGCTCAGGCTGAGGCTCAGGTTAGCCGATTAGTTGTTTAATTATAATCTATTAATTTTTCTCTTTTTATGTTCCAAAACTTATTTGAACTCTTAACTTCATAAGGCTGAGGCTGAGTTTAGCCGATTAATTGTTTAGTAATATTTTATTTTTCATTCTCTTTTTTAATTCAAAACTAATTTGAACACCTTACCTTCCTAAGCCTTAGCCTACGCCTCAGCCTCTATTTATAATTCCGTTGCTTTACTTCAATTGCTTCGTAATTAAGCTTTTCCTTATTCATTTTTGGTTCTTCTCCTTCTCCCATATATTCCCATGCGGCAACAAATGTGAAATTCTTATCATCTCGCATTGCCTCGCCTTCGGGAGTCTGGTACTCTTCACGGAAGTGGCCACCACATGACTCCTCTCTATTCAAAGCATCTCTGGCCATGAGTTCACCCAATTCAAAGAAATCAGCAACTCGGGCTGCTTTTTCCAGCTCAGTATTCACTTCTTTCAATTCACCCGGAATACGAACATCTTTCCAAAATTCTTCTTTCAATTCTTGTATTGCTTTGATCGCATGAGCAAGTCCTTCTTTATTTCTGGACATACCAACATGTTCCCACATGATCTTACCAAGAAGTTTGTGGAAATGATCAACAGTATGTGTTCCCTTAACATTGATTAATTTCTCCAAACGCTCGTGAGTGGCTTTTTCTGCTTCTGCAAACTCAGGAAGTTCGGTCGAATAGCGTGGAACTCCAATTTGATCTGACAAATACGATTGAATGGTAAATGGCAAAACAAAATATCCATCAGCTAAGCCTTGCATAAGTGCAGATGCTCCCAATCGGTTTGCTCCATGATCAGAAAAATTGGCTTCTCCAATAGCAAATAAACCCGGCACTGAAGTTTGAAGTTCATAATCGACCCAAATACCACCCATGGTATAATGAACAGCAGGATAAATCATCATAGGGGTTTCATACGGATTTTCATCAACGATCTTATGATACATCTGGAATAAGTTGCCATATCGAGCTTCAATTACATCCTTCCCTAATCTTTCAATAGCTGATGCAAAATCAAGATAAACAGCTAAGCCAGTTTCTCCAACACCATATCCACCATCGCATCTTTCTTTGGCTGCACGTGAAGCAACATCTCGGGGAACTAAGTTTCCAAAAGCAGGATATCTTCTTTCGAGATAATAATCTCTTTGCTCCTCGCTTAAGTCTTTTGGTTTTATTTCTCCTTTTCTTAATCGCTCAACATCTTCCTTATTTTTAGGAACCCATATCCGACCATCATTTCGCAAACTTTCACTCATTAGAGTAAGTTTAGATTGAAAATCACCATGAACGGGTATGCAGGTTGGATGAATTTGTGTAAAGCTAGGATTTCCAAAAAATGAGCCTTTTTTATAAACTTTCCATGCAGCAGTAACATTGGATCCCATGGCATTGGTCGACAAGAAAAATACGTTTCCATAACCACCGGTAGCTATAACAACTGCATGTGCAGAATGTCTTTCTAATTCGCCTGTAATCAAGTTGCGAGCAATTATTCCACGAGCACGACCTTCAACAACAACAAGGTCAAGCATTTCGTGGCGTGTGTACATTTTCACACTGCCTTTACTAATTTCTTTGGATAATGCACCGTATGCACCCAACAATAATTGTTGTCCGGTTTGGCCACGGGCATAAAAAGTTCTGGAAACCTGAGCACCGCCAAATGAACGGTTATCAAGCATTCCACTATATTCTCTTGCAAAAGGAACTCCTTGAGCAACACATTGATCAATAATGCTGTTGCTCACTTCAGCCAAACGATATACATTTGATTCGCGAGCCCGATAATCACCACCTTTTACGGTATCGTAAAATAAGCGATAAACACTATCGCCATCATTCGGGTAATTTTTAGCAGCATTTATTCCACCCTGAGCGGCAATACTATGCGCTCTTCGAGGACTGTCCTGAAAGCAAAAATTCTTGACGTTAAAGCCAAGTTCTCCCAGACTTGCAGCAGCAGAAGCTCCTGCTAATCCGGTTCCTATTACTATAATATCAATTTTTCGCTTGTTAGCAGGATTTACCAATGCCTGATGAGCTTTATAATTAGACCATTTTTTTTCAATTGGCCCTTCTGGTGTCTTTGAATTTATTTTAACCATGTCAAATATTTCTTTGATGATTACTTACCAAAATAGATTATTAGTGGAATAATAGCATATCCCAGAGGAACTAATATGGAATATAAAACACCCAATAGTTTAATAAATGGGGTGTATTTTTTATGCTCGATACCCAATGTTTGGAAAGCAGACTGGAAACCGTGATTTAAATGAAATGCCAGAAATAGTAAAGCGATGATGTAGAAAATCACAAAGCCTCCCAACAAAAATTTAGCTTCAATGAGAGCAGCCATGTCGTGGTATTCTTTACCTCCATAAAAAACATCACCTATTTCTCCCAGAAATTTTGCCTTGATATAAAAATCGGCTAAATGAATGGCCAAAAACACCCCAATTATAATGGCAGTATGAATCATATACTTGGAAAAGAAGGATGTTTGATTGGTCAGATTTTCTACTTTATATCGCACAGGCCGGGCTAACCAGTTTTGAACCTGCAAAATCAAGGCATAGATAACATGTATGATAAAGCCTCCGAAAAGCACAAACTCAAATATCTTAATCAAGATGTTTGTACCCATAAAATGTGCTGCTTTATTGAAGTACATATTGTCTTCTAATAAAACCAGCAAATTAATTCCCAAGTGAACCAGGAGAAAAGTGATCAGAAATAGTCCTGCCAACGACATGATCAATTTCTTACCAATTGACGAGGTTAATGTTGAAGTAAACCAGCTCATCTATTCAAATTTTTGATTTATAATAATACTAAAGGATTGCGAATTTAAAAATTTATTTATTAGCAATTGCTGTTATTTCATAAACAGCATTTTGTGCTTAATGTTTATAGCCAAACCTGCGCAAGTCTTCTGGTTTGTTACGCCAGTTTTCTTTGATTCTGACATATAACTCAAGGTATACTTTTTTGTTAAAGAACAATTCCATTTCTTTTCTTGATTCGGTTCCTACTATCTTTAACATCTTACCACCTTTCCCAATAATGATAGGCTTTTGAGTCCTTCTGCTAACATAAATATCAGCATTGATGTAAATGATTTTCTCTTCTTCTTTAAATGAACTCACCACTACTTCGGTTGAATAGGGGATTTCCTGTTCATAGTTAAGAAATATTTGCTTTCTGATCATTTCTGAAGCAATATATCGCTCGCTTTTATCGGTTAAAATATCATCTGCATAAAATGCCTCATGCACAGGAAGCTGATTCTTTATTTCTTCTAACAAGGTAATAACGTTGAATTTGTGCAATGCCGATATGGGCACTATTTGCTTTTTATCAACATATTTCTCCCAAGCTTCAACTTTTTGCTCGAGCTTTTTCTGTTCACCTAAATCAATTTTATTAATTAATAAATAAAAGGGAACATTTAGCTTTTTTATCTTTTCTACATAGGGTAAATGCTTATCGAAATTATCGTTAAGCTCGGTGATATACAGAATAATGTCGGCATCTTCAAAGGCGCCTTCAATGTCCGACATCATTGTCTTTTGAAGTTCATAATGTGGATCCAATATACCGGGTGTATCTGAAAATACAATCTGAAATTCTTTAGTCGTTAACAAACCAAGCAATCGCTGCCGAGTAGTTTGAACTTTTTTTGTAACGATTGATATTTCTTCTCCAATAAATGCATTTGTCAGTGTTGATTTACCTGCATTAGGGTATCCGAATATATTTACAAATCCTGCTTTGAAATCACTCATATGCTTGATAATATTGTTTTTAAGAGATCAAATTTAGACTAATCGCAACAAATAAGATTCGATAAAATATAATAAGCTGAGCTCCGGTTAATAATACGGAAAAGAATACTTCACCTAAAATCCTATCAATTAATAGGCTAATGCATGATGATTGATTTGTAAAGCATACTTTCGGAAGCAGAATATTAGCATTTCAACTATGATACCTGATTTAATTTAATTCTTGCAGTAACTTTTCTCTATTGAAACGAATAAACTAATACTGTACAAGCATTAATGGTAGATGTTAATATGTTTCCAATTAATTTCATATAATAATGGTGCTGACAGATTAATTTTGTTTTGAATCAAATCGAAAGAAATTGATTAAATACTTGCTTTATAATGTAAACTACATAATTGTAGGTCTTCTGTTTTCAATTCCAGTTCTAGCATCTTCAAGTTCCGATTCACTAGAATTTCAACTTGAAAGTGCCAAAGGAAAAGAAAAAATTGACATACTCAATCAAATAGCTATTCAATATCAGTTCATGGATATTGAAAAATCTGATTCATTTGCCCAGCTGGCCTATAGTCTTTCAGAATCAACTAACTATCCCAATGGAAAGGCATTGGCTTTGATCAATATCGGAGAGTTTTACTTATCGATGGATTCTATTTCTGAGTCTTTTCAATATTTTCAACGCGGATTAAACTTATCAAAACTATCAAACTATGCGTTTGGAATCGCGTTTGCTGAGTTTCATATGGGCAAAATCTACATGAGCTTCAGTGATTACAGTCGTGCATTGAGCTACTTTTATTCCTCCCTTCAAACCTATGACAGTCTAAATGACCTGATTGGAAAATCAGCTTGCCTGATACAAATAGGTGATATACAGGTGGCCATTGAGAATTATCAAGATGCACTTAATTATTACAAAAATGCATTGCAAATTATTGATAAAAACAGAAGTCCAGAACTTTATGCACAAGTAAAATCAAAAATAGGATTAACCTATTTTTATAAAAATGATCTGGAAAAGGGATTAAACACTATTGATGAAGCCATTGAAGAATATAAATCACTTACTATTAGTGTTGAAGAATTATTGTATTATAAAGCTCAGATTTACATTCAACAAGAGGACTACAAACAAGCAATTGCATTTTTAAATGAATCATCAAGCCTGGCAATAAATAATCACAACTACTTAATTTTAGCGCAAAATCAATTTCAGTTGGCGCAAATTTTTGTTGCACAAAAAAAATATCAAAAAGCTGAAAAGTATTTTCTTTTAAGTTTAGAATATTCTAAAAAACGCAATGTCAAGAAACTAATTGCAGAAAATTACAAAGGATTATCAGAATTGTATTTTGCTCAAAAAAATAATCTAAAAGCTTATAAATATCAATCGCTATATGCTCAAATGAAAGATAGCGTGCTGAATGAAGAAACAAGCTGGTCTATTCACGATTTAAAACTGAAATACGAAACAGAAGAAACAGAAAAGGAAAATGAGATTTTAAAGAAAAACAATCTGATCCAAAGTTTGGAATTATCCAAGCAAAGGTATTTAACACTTCTACTAATTGCATTGGTCGTTATTTCACTTGTTATTGTATTCTTTATTATCAATCTTTATCGAAATAACCGAAAAACCAATGCTTTATTACGTCAAAAAAATCAGGAAGTAAGTACACAAAAAACCTTACTGGAAGATGCTCTTTCGAAATTGATGCGTAGTGAAAAGAAAACGCGTGCTATGCTTCAGGCCATACCCGACATGATGTTTTTGCTAAATGATGCTGGTATATTTCTGGAGACTCATGCAAATAATACCAATAATTTTATTGCTGAGAAAACACATATTACCAATAAAAATTTAGCGGAAATTTTTCCTGCTGCTGTAGCCAAACAATATTTAGCTGCTCTAAAAAAAGCTCAAAAATCTAAAGAGCTGGAGCTTATTGAATTTCAACTTAGCATTAATAAGGAACAAAAAGATTTTGAATCGCGGATTGTTCATATGAATGAGGAAGTGTTTTTATGCATTACTCGTGACACTACAGAGCGCAAGAGACTGGAAACCAATTTGATTCGGGCAAAAGAAGAAGCAGAAGATGCTACCAAATCAAAATCCATGTTTTTGGCTACAATGAGTCATGAAATTCGCACACCAATGAGTGGCATTATTGGCATGTCGGAGGTCATGAAAGACACACCATTAAATGCAAAACAAAAAGAATACATCAATATCATTTATACTTCAGCTAATAGCTTACTATCCATTATAAATGATATTCTCGATTTCTCAAAAGTGGAAGCAGGACAGCTTCTATTGGATAGCCGACCGTTCAATCCAACAGATGTGGTTCATGAAACCACAAACATGCTGCTTCTAAAAGCTCAGGACAAGGGCGTTGGCTTATTTACCAGTATTGCTCATAATGTTCCCCGACAGATTAGTGGGGATCCCAATAGGTTGCTACAGATATTGTTAAACTTAACAAATAATGCCCTAAAATTCACTTATGAGGGAAATGTTACTATTGATGTTTCAGTGGCAGAAGAAACCAAAAAAATAATTAAGCTCAAGTTTAGCATTATTGATACAGGTGTTGGGATTTCAGAAGAAGAACAAAACAGCTTATTCAAACCATTTTTTCAAACAGAAAGTGGTCGTGTATCGAAAAGCGAGGGCACTGGTCTTGGCTTATCCATTGTTAAGAATCTGGTTTCCTTAATGAAAGGAAAAGTTGGAATTATCAGTAAATTAGGAGAAGGATCAACTTTCTGGTTTATTGCAGAATTTGGTAATGAAAATAAAGAAACTTCCAATCAGAAAAACATAACACATCCTCCCTCAAAAAACAGAAAAAGTGGCAAAATGAAAATTTTGATTGCTGAAGATGATCCAATCAATCAAAAATTAATAAGCATAGTTGTTCAACGAGCAGGTTATGAATATGATATTGCTGCGAATGGTGTTGATGCGGTCAAATTTTTTAAAGAAAATAAATATGATGTTGTGTTGATGGATATAGATATGCCCAAAATGGATGGCATTGAAGCAACCATCAATATAAGAGAATATGAAGTAAGCAGTAAGGCCGCTTTTAAAATTGGAATTATTGCTGTAACAGCCAAAGCCATTGAAGGCGATCGAAAAAAATGCTTAAGTGCTGGAATGAACGACTACATTACCAAACCTTTTAAGCCAGATGATTTATTAAATAGCATACAAACCTTTCTTCCCAAATAAGTTGCTGATGCTTTTCTTTTCTCATACATTTAAAATTTTATATATTCTATTTTTTTCGTATCATTGAGGAAGAAAAATTGATCTTATTCACAAAAAAACAAATCTATGCTGAAAAGTAAAAAAGCAATTTTATTATTTGCATTTGCCTTTATGTATTTGTTCTCGAATGGACAGGACACAAAAGAGTCTGATAAAGTACGAGGCGAATGGTATACCGAAGACGATAAAAGTACTGTAAAAGTTTACAGAGCAAAAAATGGAAAATACTACGGTAAAATTACCTGGTTAAAAAATCCAAACGAAGATGATGGAACCGCTAAAGTTGATGATCAAAATCCGGATGAAGCCAAACAAAAAGATCCTATTATTGGACTTTTAATCTTAAAAGGATTTGATTATAAAGGAGATGGCGTATTTAAAGGAGGAACCATTTATGACCCAGACAATGGCAAAACCTATAATTGTATTATGACCATGACAACTGATGATAAAATGGATATACGTGGATATGTCGGTATCTCATTGTTAGGACGCACAACCGTGTGGGTCAGGAAGAAATAGAAAACCAGAATTTTAAGAAACGATTAATAATAATTTAGCAGTAGGATTATCCTCACTGCTAAATTACTTTATATGCTTTTTCTTTTTGTAAATATCACTTCTATTCTTTCTGCTAAAAACAAAATGGCCAGTGGAACTAAATGAAAGTGAAATCGGGATTCCCCAAAAAAAGCTAGGCTAACCAATATGTAGTATCCTGAAAGGCTGAGCACTAGCCAAAACCAGTACGAAGACATTCGCCAATACAAAATGCTGAACAAAATTGAAGCAGATAGTAAAATCAGCAAAAACAAATAATATGCATTACTCAAAAAACGAAATCGTTTTAAAAACAACAACTCCGTTACTGAATCAGTTTGCATATTCCAACTAATGCCATCCATTCCCGGCCATAAAAAATAATATAATTTATGTGGGAGGCGCTTGAAAAACGCTTTCGGATTATTTTTGATAATCTCTTTAACCAATAGCTTGGTTCGTTTATCATAATCGACTTCTGTTCCACTACGGTCAATTTGACTAAAATAGGTAGTATCAGGTTCATAATTACCCTTTGCTCCGGGATGGTTGCCAACCAGTAAATCGAAACCAGCTGTAGTTGAAATAAATACAAACGAATCGAATACTTTGTAATTCCTGATTTGCCAAGGCAATAGTAATAGCAATATCAACAAATAGCTAAACCCAATATGCTTTATCCACTTTACATCATATCTTTTAATTCCATGTTTTTGTCTTTTAAAGTAAGCAACAGCAAAAACGATGATTGGAACAAATAACACAGCAGGACGAACAAGAACTGCCAAGCCATATAAAACTGCTGACAGCACTAAATACTTCACATTTCCCCTATTCATAAATCGAATCTGAAAATACAATGCTGCTAAAAATAAAGTAGTGAAAAAAGTTTCGTTATACAGTAATGTTGTATAGGCTATATGATTGGGATAGAAAGCAAAAATAAATACTACGACAAGCCTTAAACCTGCATTTTTGACAAAAACTCTGCTCAGTTTGTAAACCAACCAAATGCTACTAATCGATAAAATAATATTTGCAATACGAGCTACTAAAACACTTTTTCCAAAAACAAAAAATAATGCAGATAAAAAGGCAGGATAGCCAATCGGATAAAAGGCAGTTTTATGTCCTTCTGAAAAATATCCTTTTCCATCAGCAATCATCCCTCCTTTCTCAAAATACCAATTAGCGTCACTAGCTATTTCGGGATCGAAAACGAGTAGCCAAACAATTCGAATTAGCATAGACAAAAAGAGAATCAGAAAAATTAACTTATTCTCTTTGGAATCAAATAGCTTTATTTGAGTTTTTTGAATCATGGATATAAGTGTAAAACAAATTTAGTCACTCAATGCTAATTTATGACCTATTCAGTCTTTCTTTTAATACAATAGCTATGTTTATCTTTGTCAAAATGAATAATCATCAAACTATTTAATATTTTAGTTTCTCTTGATTCTGTATCGAACATATGGTCAATCTCAATACGAAGTGGTATTAGTCCATGATGGCCCTACTGCTCCTGGGAGTTTAAAACCAATGGCAGAGAATTATCAAAAAGACATCCACTGGTTGAAGTTTTACAATCAAAAACAAGTATCCAAGATTACGTTTAGGAACTTAAAGACATAATGCAGTTAGAGCATAAGAATTAAATTCAAAAAAAATGAAATACTTGATCCTCTTATTATCATTTACAATTAGTGTTTTTCAGGCAATGACACAGGAAAAAAGCATGGAACTCACAATCTATTTCGAAACCAACGAATACGCATTAAACAGTCAAAACCAAAAATCACTCGACAGTTTTATTAAACGAATTCCTGGTTCTGACTACTTTCAGAAAATCCGTTTACGGAAAATTTCAATCACAGGACATACTGATAATGTGGCAGATAGTATTTACAATATTCAGCTTTCTGAAAAACGGTCAGAGACTATCAAACAATATCTTATTAGCAAAAAACTTCCTGAATTCATCATCTCTGCAAGGTATTATGGGGAAAACAAGCCCATCACAAAAAATGTATCAGATAATGAACGTGCCCAAAACAGGCGTGTTCAAATCACAGTTAATTATAGCTTTCAAGAGCTTAATATACGGCATGAAGGTGAAGCTGATGTAGTAAGAGAAATTAATTACGAAACTGATAGTTGTAGTAAAGATACTGTTGTTGTTTTACAACAAGGTACACGTTTAGTGATGAATATTTGTGAGTATCTGAAATTAAAAGATATAATTAGTTTCAAAGAATATGTAAGTACCAATGCTATACGTGAATCTGGTTTTACGACCATGGATAGTGACGGAAATACATTGAGGACTGGAGGGATGTTTTCATTTAATGTAAAAGGAGATACTTGTTTGAACCATCCAATTGTTATCAGAGTTCCAATAACAAGATGTAACGAAGGAATGAAATTTTATGCATTTAGCGCAGGAGGTTGGATTCTAAGTAATCAAAAACTTCTTCGAATTGTGAGAGAGAATGGGAAGAGATTTTATGAATTTGAACTGATTTGTCCGATGAAAATGAACCTTGATGTGAAAATCAAAAAATCACCAAAAAGAAAATTTAAAACCAAAGAGGATCTTGAAATTGTCTCTTTAAAAATCTCTACAGAATGCCCAATTAAAATAGTTTACTCTCCAACTATATTAAAACCAAAAAAGAAAGTAAAAATCAGGATGAAGTGTCCTTTGGAAACACCCTATATCTATGCAAAAGCGATCAATTCAAAAGGGGATACCTTGATTATGGATTACCAGCCACTAACTGAGATATTGCCACGATATGCATTTGGGAAATGTAAGACATCACGTTATACTAACCATACACTTATTGGACTGTTCCCTATTCGCGAAAAGACTCTTTATAAGGTTTACTTCCTATACCCTGAAGATTTCAATCGAATAATAAAAAATGAAAAAGCTATTAATTGAATTATGCAGTCGTAGGATGACTTTAAGTGGTCCTACGACTAGAATGCATGAAGAAATCACAAAAAATAAAACACATTAATTCGAGCTGAGGTTTACCTCATTTTCACGACTACTCATTGAAAGCACAGACTTGATAAAAATCAATTCATTAATTGCCAAATTACATACACAATAATGATTCTCGGTATATATGTTGCAATCTATATGTTAGAAAAAGTCCTGTTAAACAATTAAAAAAAAGGAGGGCATCATGGTCACAGCAATTATTATAATCGGAACCGCAACAGCATTTGCAATTGGAATAGGTATTTCATACTATAACTACAAAGTACACTAATATATTTACGCATATATTTGAAGGCAATCCTGAGAAATCGGGATTGCCTTTTATTTATTATTGAAATAAAATCATTTAGCAATTCTGGTCTGCCAGACTACTTCCTTCGAAAACATATAAAACATTCTCTGAACTTTCACGTTTATTAATTGTATCAAAAATCTGATTTTATCTTACTTTTGAATTGAAGCTTTCCGAACTCATGCAACAGACAAGAAAAATTTACCTTCTGATTCTATTCTTAACAACAATAACCTTTCATTCATTTTCGCAGACATTTACTTCAGTAAGTGGCAATAGTCGAATATTTGCAGTTTGCAAACAAGAGGGGCGTGAAAAAGGAGTTGACAGCTTTAAAGTTATCATAGGAAAGAAGAACGTTAAGAAAATACTTTACACATACCATATTGATGTTTATGACTTAAAAACCAATAATAAGTTCTCGGCTTTTAAAATAAAATATGAGTTCAAATCAAAAATGGACACCATGTTTCTTAGTCCTACTGGTAAAAGCCTATATATGTCTTTTCCAGATAACGATTTGGTTTGTGATGTAAAAGCAGGACGTGTAATCTCTTATTTTCCGAAAACAAGGCATTTAAAAATATCCAATAAAAAATACATAAAATACTTTAGTGACGAATGCATTTTTACTTTTGACAATTTCGACAACCAGTTTTTGTTGGCTGAAGAAAATAAGCTCAATGTATATGATGCACATAGTGGTGGCAAAATATTCAGTTACCGAAATCTACCAACTAGCAGCAAAATAGTTGATATCTGTTTTAGTGAAAACGACAAATACATAGTGGTGCTGGATGATAAAAACACCAGCTATTTATGGAAATCAGGAAATCCCCGCCTTTTAAAAAGGTTTTATGGCTCCGTTATCCGTTTTTCAAGTGATGCGAAAAGTATAACTATTGGGCGTAAAACCAAGAATAACTATTCCAGTTATGTGTACACTTTGCCCAAACTGAAACGAGTTAAGAAATTCAGCTCCTACAAACTATTAAAAGAAATAACAGCAGATATTCGGGGTCAATCAAAAGAGAATACACCCGATTTTTATGCAGATATCAAATTGCCTGTTAAAGTCATTATTAATAAAAGTACCGTAAGCCCAAATGGGAAATACCTGATTCTTGCCCTCAGCAGTAAAAACAATATTCAGTCATTAGCTGTAGTTGACAACAGCAAGGCAAAAGCAGTATTTGAAATTGTTGATGAGAACAAATCAAAGGAGGGAATAAATTATTTTTGGGCTAATGACAGCATTCTTTTTCTGGATGTCGACCATATGAATAAACGTATGTTCAACGTAGAATCTCAGCGCTATGTTGATGAGTTTAATTATGCATTTGATTTTAATACGTTTGAGTATACAATAATTCCTAAAACACAAATCAAAAAAAGAGTTATTAGTCCTGATTTACGTTTTGTCGTTCTTGAAAACAACAATTTCCTGAAAAAAGGCATTTATGCAAAACCAGCTCCCATCTCTCAGGATAAATCTTTTATTGAAAATGTAGATTTCATACAATATACACCAGATAGTAAACTTATTATTGCCCGAGATAAAAACAAAAAATATGGTTTTGTGAATACTTCAGCTATTGTTGCGGATTTTGGAGAAAAATCGCTGGAGATGTCCTATTTCACAGACACTCTTCAATTTATAGTTGAAAATATAATCGGCAAGGACGGTGTTGTTCCCCAAGGATTTTATTATCCTCGCTTTACACGAAGCCGGCATATCAGTGAAATTCAGGACTCACTGTCAATTGTTCTCAAAACAATTAGCCAAAGCGACTCTTTTGCAGAAATTAAGCTTCATATAATGGACAAAAGAGGAGTCTATTATTTTGGTGGTGGAGAGGAAGATTGGAAAAACATCTGGTGTAACCTGATTGTCCAAAAACCGAATGGAGAAACCATACAGCTTACTGATTTCGAAATTTATGAATACAGCGAACGGGAGCCTCAACCCAATGCTATTTCTTTGGTGCTCGATCATAGTGGCTCGATGGGAGAAGAAAGAGCCAAAACACTGCAAAGAGGAGTGGTCGGATTTATAGATTCCAAATCGGATGAAGATGCTGTAGCTGTTATTAAATATGACGACCGAGTTGGTGTTGATGCTCAGTTTAGCAATAATAAGAAAGCACTGTTTAAAGAAATTGGTCTTAATGGCTTATATGGCTATGGCGGAGGAACTGCATTATTAGATGGCGTTGCAGTAGGCATATCAAAAATAAAAGATACCCGAGGCTTCCAGGAAAAATCAGTCATACTTTTTACCGATGGAAATGAAAATGCTTCTTTTTCCTCAAAACGAGATGTTATTTTAAAAGCACTGGAAAACAATATAAAAGTTCATACCATTGGCTTTGGCGACTATATCAGTGAAGACTACCTGAAGGCAATAGCAGATTATACTGAAGGCAGTTATTACCGAATTTATGAAACAGGAGACCTTGAATGGATATTGGGAGATATTTACAAGAAAGTTAAAAACTACTATGGAATCCGCATAAATATGGAAATTCAGGGCGATTATGTTTTCTTTTTGAAAGTTTGTCCTCCAAATGGCGTTGTGGCCGACACGCTAACGGTTAAGTTTAGTTATGTGCCTGATAAAATCAATAAAATAAAGTCCAATCCTAACTATGACTTCAATGTAACATTTAAAGAAGAAGAGATCAAACAGCTTGAAATGAAAAAGTTTGAAATTAAGGATATTACTGACTTTGATCAAATTTCAATTGGAAAAAAAACAGAAATTGATACGGCAGAATCAGTACTTGAGCTGGATGAAACTTCATTAATTGAACACGAATTCGATCAACTTATTTTTCCTGATATCAAATTTGTATTTGACAAAACCGATATTGTTAAAGGTACTGCAAAAGAATTGATCAATGTTATTACGTTTATGAAACGGAACAAAGGTGTTATTATTGAAATAGCAGGACATACAGATGAAAGAGGTCAGGAAAATTACAACATTAAGTTATCACAAAAGAGATCAGAAAAAGTGAAGGAAATGATGGTGAAAAAAGGGATTTCTGCTGACCGTATTATGACAACAGGTTATGGGGAATCAGCACCAATTGATGTTAATTCAAATGACAAAGGTCGCCAGAAAAATAGACGAGTTGAGTTCAGGATATTGGAAGATTGATTTAATTTAGATAAATACTTTCCGGCTAAAGATTGCGCCTTCTGAAGATTGCGCCTTCAAAACATAAAATCCCTTTTGTATATTCTGAGTATTTATTTCACTCTTATTCTCACCTGAAAAAATAGTCTGACCCTGCACATTCAATAATTGAATGTGAAAATTTTCAAAAGGTACTTTAAAATACATTATTCCATTATTCTGACGAAAACTAGCATCATTGTTATTCAATTTTTCTTGCATACTGTTTGGAATATTTAAGTTGCATATGTAGGAGATTGGATTTATCTCAATAGGGTCTTTCCCTTTTAGACTTCTCCCATCAAAGGCTGGATAACGCATTGGATAATAACTACATCTAAAAACTTTATTTGCCTGAGCAGGCTGAAATTGTTCAATTATCCCATTTGCGGATACAGGATTAACATATTCCCACACTTTATTTCCGACTGTGTCAACTTCAAAGAAAACGCCTTTTCCTCCATCACAAATCAACACATTGCCACCATCCAGTT
>JABINZ010000029.1 GCA_018698135.1 Bacteroidota bacterium | reverse complement strand
CTTAAGAAATGGGATGGAATTTTAATAAGAAAAGAATTGTAATAACTCAGTTTGTTATCTGATTCGCAGGCGTTTTCTTATTCACTGAATTGTACTGTTTATTTTTAAAAAAAATGGACAATTATCAATTGTCTGATATAAAAAAATAGTGTTGCTAAGTCAGCGAGAATAATTCGCTCTACTAAACTTTCAGTATCCGTTACTAAACGAACAAGGTAAACACCTTTAGCTAAGTTATCAGCCTGGAATTGCCTCTCACGACTTCAATATCACCAAATACATCTCCCTGAAGAATGGCTGTTGCACTTTTCTCTACTTTTACAGAAACATAATCAGCTATAAGTCAATCGCAAAAGAATTTGATATTAAGAGAACTAAAAGGCAATGATTAACAATACACAAGCCTAAAATTGTAAATTAAATCGGTTTTGCAGTCACATATTGTACAGCCCCAAGAAAAGTGGATTTATCTGTTATCTCGAACCCAGCAGATGCTAAGTAAGTACTTAATCCCATTTTTACAAATGGTTTGTAGTTTGGTGTTTCATAAATCTGGGCAATTAGATATAGAATTCTAGATCCAAAACTGGATAAGTCGTTATAGTCGACAATAAAAATAAATCCATTCTGACTAATAACTCTTTTTGCTTCAAGTATTATTTTTAGACCAATATCATATGGCACATCATGCATTGCAAATGAAATTGTTGCTGCATCATATTCATTGTCTTTGTAATTTAATTTAGTCCCATCACCATGGTTGAATTTTAACTGTAGTTGTGATGTGATTTTCTTTTTTGCTTTGTCCAGCATTTTTCTGTCCAGATCAATTCCTGTCACACTGTGTTTCAATTTTGCTAATGCAAAAGCATGAGCTCCTGTACCAGTGGCAATATCAAGTATATTTAATTTCTTAACGCCCATCTTTTGTGCAGCCTTATTCCTGATTTTTGTCATAAATCTACTTGCAAATTCATAGATGTTTGGATGTTTTCCAAACCAACCCTCATTGTAATATTTTGTCATAATTTGGTTTTAGGGTGATTGATTGTTGTAAGCTTGATAAATATTGCTTAACACTTAACTGGAATAGTATCAAAACTATTTCGTTTCGAATATTCATTGACCTGATACATAAAGGCCTGAAATCTTGTTTCAGAAGCAGTATCTTCTTGGCCATCGTAGGCAAAGTTTTCCCATGGCAGCCCATTATTACTTTTCCTGAATACATCAGAAACGGAAGTATTCAGAGTTCCTGGCATACAGGTAAAAGGTAAAATATTGACAATCCCTGAAACATATTTTTTCGATAAAATTGATGCCGTTCCCAAGGCCATAGGAGGATCACCATCATAATCCTGATGAATGTACTGGTTACTGTGTTCCAGCATATCTTTGACAGCAATTTCTTCTTCCATGGGAAAGTGTTTTGAAACTGCGTTAACCAATTGCGATTCAAAATGATGCTGAAAAAAAGCCTGCATTTTAGACTTTAACATACCTTTTCTGTCTTTTTTCCATCTGCTGTCTCTGGTATATCGATAGGTTGAATAGTCAAGCCATTCCCCAAATGGTGCCATCAGCGTTTCAGCTCCTAATTTTTCAAGTCTATCTACTAAAAAACTACTGCAAAAGGGATTGTCTCTCATGAAAATCTCACCAACTATAGCTACAACTGGTTTTCTCTTTCCATTTGCAAAGGGAATATTCTTAAACTTGATGGCAGAATCCTGCATTACAGTTATCAGATTTTTCCCACCATGTTCTAAGGATTCAACCACCTTGTTGCGACATTCCAGATAAACTTCATTTGTTTGACCTGCAACAGTTTCATAGGGTCTTTTTTGTTGTTGCATTTTTCTGAGCAAATCAATGGCGATAATCCCCCTATAGGCCATCATCCTCCATTTTGTTGAATGACCGGGTGCAACGCTGGCATAGGAATCATCATTACTAGGCTGAAGAATTTCAACATCATTAAAGCCAAGTTTGTTGAAAATAATCCGTTGAAGCCTGTTGTAATGCCCAAATCGGCATGGGCCATTATGATCAGGCATAAAAAAGGCTACTTTTTTTGGATCTACTCCAGGTTCCATAAGTTTTCGAATAATACTTCCGGTTGTTGCAATCATTGGAAAACATTCTTGTCCATTGGTATGTTTTCTTCCAATTTCAAGATCTTCTTCATTCTGCATGGGAAGTACTTCGGCTTTGATTCCTACACTTTTGCAGGCTGCTGGGAAAGCATAAACAACATCCCGACCATATGGGAAATAAAGTGTTCTGCCTGTTAAATCTGGTGAAGGATTTTGTGTATGGTCATTTACTTCAAGCGTTTTTTTATTGCTTTTAAAAGCTCCTTCAAGACTATCAACGAAAGCTTCTATCCGTGTAATCATTCCAGCATCAGCGCTATGTTCGTCAACTTCAAGCAGGAGGTAGGGCTTCTTGTTTATTTCTTTTTTTACATAATGCTGAATAAAGGTGTCGGGTCCACATCTGAAATTACCCAGATAGATAGCATTTAAATGTTCAGACTTGTTAATTATTCGAGCTGCCGATAAGATTTTTCTTCCATTGGGCCAATACATGTTTGGATAGGTGTCGAAAATATTTTCATCCTGCCAGGGAAGAAAATCCAGGGGTATTGGAATAATATCCATTCCTATAAGTTTTTCAACGAGACTCAGGTTTTGCATAGGATCGCCTGTGTTATAGGGTCTTCCCAGAATAACAAAACTCATTTTATCTTTTGGTAAATTCGCAAGCACTTCTTTTCCCCGATCGGTAACAGATTTTTCGAATGCCTGCTGCATAGAATTCGCAATTGCAATGGCCTCTTTTGTTTTGGTCTTGGAGAATCCAAACGTATCTTTCATAAATTTGGTTAACTCCTGATGAAATGCAGTTGTAAAATACTTGAAATGCAAAGTAGGAATTAGCAATTTATCTACATCTTTATGTTTATTTAAAGCGGCCTTGACCATAAATGGATGTGATTGTATCCATGGACAATTTGCAGTGCTTGTTTTATTGTCTTCTTCTGCCACATTATTGACCACAAACGGTAAAAATATGTGGTCTACCTTCTTTTCCAATAAATTATCAACATGACCATGAATAAGTTCAACCGGAAGACAGGTTTCTGCCGTCATCATTTCAATGGAATTTGTCAGGGTATTTTTATCAGATTCATCCGAAAGAATAACATCAAAGCCGAGCTGTTCAAAGAAGCTTCTCCAGAAAGGAAACTGTGAATAAAATAAGGATAAGCCTCGAGGGATACCTATGGTTGTATTTGTTGGTTTTACTTTAGGATTATAGTTATTGAGTAATAGTTGTAATCTTTCTTCAAAAAGATTGGGAATATCAATTCCTTTTCCTTTACGCTCTTCAATTTCATATATATCGCAGATCCCTCCATAGAATAGTGGTTTTTCACCTTTAATTTTCACTCGTCTGATTTCACAATTATTTGAGCACTTTTGACAAATAAATTTATCGGTTGCATAAGGAACTTTGCTGACTTCAAATCCTTTGAATTTTGTTTTTTGCCCATTTTTCATTTTGTCTCGAGCTAGAATAGCGGCTCCAATGGCTCCTGTCACATCAAAATGAGGAGGGATATTGATTTTTTTTCCAATAATTTTTTCAAAAGCTGCAACAACTGCTTTATTATTCGTAACACCTCCCTGAAAGAATATATGATCTCCGATTGGTTTATCGCGAACAACCCGGTTTAAGTAATTTTGAACTGTACTATATGCAAGTCCGGCTATGAGATTTTCTTTTTGATCTCCTTTGTGTAATAATGAATTCAAATCACTCTCCATAAAAACAGTGCATCTTTCACCTAGCTTTGATGGACGTTGACTTTCAAATCCGAGCTTTTCAAACTCTTCCTTAATACTAATATCCAGCTTTTCAGCTTGTTCTTCAAGGAAAGATCCTGTGCCTGCAGCACATACTTTATTCATTTCAAAATCGGTTATCACTCCATTTTCAATGTGGATGTATTTCGAATCCTGTCCGCCAATTTCAAATATGGTATCAACTTCTGGACAATATGCAATAGTTGCAGTAGCTTGTGCTGTAATTTCATTTTGGATAGTATCAGCGCCAATAAAATCACCTGTTAAATAACGACCCGAACCAGTGCTTCCTGCAGCAATAACTTTGACCTTATGTCCGATTTCACTACTAATTTCAGATAAAGCTTTTTGGATAGCATTTAGTGGTTTACTAGCAGTGGGGAGGTATCTGCGTGCTACTACATTATTTTTTTGATCGATTAGCACAACATTGGTACTCAATGAACCAACATCTACTCCTAAATAAACATGTATAGGTTCCTTTTCTAAACGTATATCTCGAATTTGTTTGTTTAAACTATAGGATCGATTTTGAAGTGGTTTTAGATTTGAATTTCCACTTTGATTATTGGTTTGCAAATAATTCTTTAATACTTCAATACCCTTGAAAGGGATGTATTCATTTGGATTTTTTTGATGATAAATGACAGCACCAATAGCTCCCATTGATGCGTGGTATTTAGGAACAGTAAAGCTTTCTTCATCCAAATTATAGATTTCACGAAAAGCGCGAACCATACCAAGATTAGCTGCCACTCCTCCCTGAAACAGGACAGGGCTGATTATTTTTTTTCCTCGGCCAAGGGTGCTTTTGAAATTGCGGGCTACAGCAAAACACAATCCAGCAACAATATCATGAACGGGTGTGGCAATTTGTTGCAAATGGATCATGTCGCTTTTTGCAAATACACTGCAACGACCAGCAATTCGTGGAGGAGTTTCTGACATCATGCACAATTCACCGAATTCTTGATCGATATTAACCCCAATCCGTTTAGCTTGCTGGTCTAGGAAAGAGCCTGTTCCTGCCGCACATAGACTATTCATTGCAAAATCAGAAAGGTAAGACTGCCCTTTTGAATTGCCATTTTGCAGAAAAATAAGTTTAGAATCTTCACCACCCATTTCGATAATGGTTTTAACTTTTGGATGGAGTACCGAAACTGCAGTTGATTGAGCAATAATTTCATTAATGGCTCTGCCTCCAAGGATTTCTACAGCCTTTTTTGCACCAGATCCTGTAAAGCATATATGCTTTAAGTTTTCTTCACCAAATTTAGCAAATACTGTTTTAAGCCTTTTCTGCAAAATTTGAAAAGGTTGTCCGTGAATGTAGTCGTAATATTCCGCAATTATATGATTATCAGTGCAACAAATTACAGTATTCACGGATATCGAGCCAATATCAATTCCAATAAAATAGTTCATGTGAATAGCTAGTAAGGCATAACTAATTTAAACATAAATAATTAAAAATCAGCAGGCTACTGATTAATAATAGTTTAAAACATTCTATTTCTCTTTTTATGATTATTTATCTAGGTTTTCCCAATTGATGGTGAAATATTTATTTTCTTCTCAATTATGAATGATTAATATCATCCTATTTAATT
>JABINZ010000028.1 GCA_018698135.1 Bacteroidota bacterium | reverse complement strand
GAGAGTATTTTATAGAAATGTATTTTTAGGATATTTTAATGAAAATGAATTAAGAACTAAGGAACAATCAGTAAGGTTAGAAACTAATTTAGTGTAAAGTCTAATCTTTAACTTGTGTAAACTATGTGCCTTAACGAACATTTTTAGCGGCTAATACTATTTTTTCATTTTCAATAGCTTTTCGGGCAGCAGCATCTTTGGCCTCTTGTCTAATTTTTTCTTCCTTGGCAAATTGTTTTTTCTCTTTTTCTTCGATTTTCTTTCTTTCTTTATCTGCTTTTTCAAGTTGTTTAAGCTTTACTTTGGCTTCAGCAATTTTCTTTTTTTCTTCTTCAGCTGCTTTTTTTTGTTCTATTTCAATTTCTTTCTTTTCTTTTTCAAGTAAACTGGCTTTCTTTTTTTCTTCTTTCTGCAAGGCCTCAATATTGGTTTTTTCCAGTGCTTGTTTTTGCTTTTCTTCAGCTAATGCAAGTTCCTGATCTAATTCAAACTGTTCACATCGAATATAGTATTCTTCCATATATAGCGTAGCCATTTTTTCAGTATAGCTATAATCGTATACGAATTTTCGTTTGTAATTATCATAAATAACACGTCCTACTGGTTTGTCAAGAATGTTTGAACGAGATGGATTCTTTTCACAATTTTCCAAAAGTGTGACTTCAATATTGGAAAAGAAGGATGTACTGTAACCAATTTCTCGGATGTGTGTTTTTACCTCGATTGTTTTTGTGTAATAAGCAGGATCTGAAATAATGATCAGATAATTTCTGTCGAGACGCAATTTGATATCAACTTTGCCATTTGAAGCTGTTTTATATTCTACCTGATTCGTGTTTAAGTCGGTATATATTATTTTTACTCCATTGATAAAAAGCTTGTTTTCGTCAGTTACTCTAAAGCTAGTTGTTAAGTATCCTTCATCTTCTTCGACCTGAGCAATTAAGGCTGATGACTGAGACAAAATAGCAATGATTAGGAAACAAAATTGAAATACAAAACGAAATTTCATGACAATCTTATGAATGTATCAAATATAATGAATAGTTAGAATATATATATTGGTACTAGCAAGCATTCCACAAAGCTTATTATTTATCGTGTTATCTTTTCCAGCCTTTTTTGCCAATTAGTGGAACAAAACGAAATCCATCGAGTGCTTGTTTGCTATAATCTTTTTCAGAAGTCCGGCAAACTTTATACATGATTTGGTTTTCACGTCCTCCCACAGGAATAACCATAATGCCTCCAATTGCTAGTTGATTTAATAAATTGTCTGGAATTTCAGGAGCAGCAGCAGTAACAATTATTTTATCAAAAGGTGCATGTTGTTCAAGACCAATGGTTCCATCACCTAAAAAAAGATTGGCTTGATAGCCCAATTTGCTTAATAATGCTTTGGTGCGTTCAAACAAGGGCTCTATGCGTTCAATTGAGTAAACAACTGCACCAAGTTCCAATAATATACAAGCCTGATATCCAGAACCTAATCCAATTTCCAATACTTTATCCCCTTCAACAATATCAAGCACTTGAGTTTGATAAGCAACCGTAAAAGGCTGTGAGATTGTTTGACCAGATCCGATCTGCATAGCCTGATCTTCGTAGGCCAATTCATGAAAAGCACTATCAAGAAAGAAATGTCGAGGAACTGTTTCAATGGCATTAAGAACAGCATCATTATAGATGCCTTTTTCCTTAACCTTTTGAACCAGCTTGCGCCTTAGTCCCTTATGTTTATATGAATCGTTTAAAGTAAACTGATTACTCATTTACTGTGGCAATGGCAGTGGTCTTTTCAAAAATAAAATAAGCACTAGTGAAGAAAACAGCATTGAAAGCTAAATCTCCTGCTAACATATTTCTAAAGAAAGGAATTCCGTCTATATACACTTGAGTTAGAATAGGTGAATAACCCATTCCTGTTATCCATACACCCAAATTTGATATGAGATAAAAGAGAACTGAACCAAGAATAGATGCGCCAAAAATGAGGATGGGCTTTTTGTTTTTACGTAAATATATTCCCATCAGTATTATTAAAGTAAAAGGGATATAAACGAATATCATGGTATTATGCAAACCAATAAAAAGATCAGTAATAAATAAAACCATTAACGGGATAATAATCGCTAACTTTTTATTGCTCAGATATGCACCACCAAATAAGGCAATGGCTCCCATAGCGGTAAAATTAGGGATTCCAACAAAAAGACGGGTGATGAATCCAATTACAATTCCAATAACAATAAAAGATGCTATTATTAAATTAATTCTTAAATCTTTATTTTTCATTCGTATTTCCTTTGAAGTTTTATTTATTGCTGAATGACTTAGCAAATACAAAATTAAGGATATTTTGAAATCACGAAATTTTATTTTTGCCCGAAATAATAACGTAAACCAAAACTAGCCAGCACATTTAAGTAACCGGGTCTTCTTTGTCCCCATAATTGAAAAAACGGGGTATTATTGGCTGTGGAAAAATTAATAATGCTGCTTTGGTAGCGGATAAAAAATTCCATTTTAGCATTATGTTCATAATATCCACCAATCAAGTAACTATATTCAATTTTTTTTGCCAGACTAAAGTCAGGATATTCTGACTTATATACATCGATATAATACTCTCCTATATTAACTCCAACTGCCAAACCTCCGTTTAGACCAAATTTTTGATACACATGATAATCAAAAAGTATTGGCACTTCCAAATAATTTACACGATATAAATCCCAATTTCTGTTAGGATCGGGTTTGCTTTTAGCATCTGCACTTCCTTTCATGCTAAACAATAATTCCATACGCAAGGTAGAAATGTCTGAAAATTCATGCTCAACAAAAGGTCCGATGAGTAGTCCACCTTTATCAAAACCGACCATGTTATCTCCTGTTATTTGCGAGCCATTTACACCCATTAATAATCCAGATTTAAAAAATGGTGTTTGTGCCTGAACAATAAAAACTGACATAAAGTAAACCAGTACTAAGCCGCTCAGTTTTGTGTAAGGGATTTTCATGCGATATCTTTTGAATTATCTTCTCTTACAATAAGCTTATTTCCTAAATCTTCAATCACTCTAACTGGACTACCTTTAGAAATATATTGTCCTTCGCTGATCGCATCATAAATGTCATTATTTAGCAATATTTTGCCACTTGGATGCATTTCGGTATATGCTACTGCATGTTCTCCGGATAAATCAGATGTATTATTTGATTCAGAAGGATGTTCATTTGCACGATAATTCCCTTTGGCCAATGTTTCATGTAAAACAAGTCGCTGAAATAAACGACTGCCTAATACTTTCTTTCCTGAAACAAAAATAAATACGATGGCTAGAATAAATGATATTGTTACAGTTAGCATTGCTTTAACCAAATCGCGACCACCTGAAAATGAAAAATCGAAGTACACATTACCAACCATGCTTAACGTTAAACCCGTTAACATACATATTAGACCCAATACTCCGGCTACACCAAAGCCTGGGATGACAAAGATTTCCAATCCTATCAGTATCAATCCCGCAACAAATAATAAGATCTCCCAACTTGCAGCAAGGCTCTCAAGATAGAGAGGTGCGAAATATAATATAGCAGCAATAACTGAGGCTGCTATTGGAAAACCTATTCCGGGGCTCTGTAACTCATAATAAATACCGCCAATAATGATTAAAATTAAAACACCATGAATAGCAGGATTTATTAGAAAGTTTATAATTTTATCGATACCGGTAAATGTTAATTCTTTGATTTCATAATTAACATATCCTTCTGCTGCAAGAACTTCTTCTATGGTTTCAGCATTTCCGTCACAATAGCCTACTTCTATTGCTTCTGAACGTGTTAATGTTAAAACCTGACCCTTTGGTGAAATACCTTCTACTTCTAAATTTTGATCAACCATAGCTTCAGCAATATCTGGATTACGACCTCGGAATTCAGCAGTTGAGCGCATCATAGCACGCATATAAGATTGATATTTGTCAGGAAGTGCCTCTGCATTTTGTGTAACAACTGTTGCTGCTCCAATAGTCGATCCGTTCGACATATAAATTTTATTACAGGCAATAGATATTAAAGCTCCTGCTGATGCTGCATTTGGGTTTACCAAAACATAAACAGGAATAGTTGAATTAATAATTTTTGTTCGGATACTATCGGCTTCGTTTAAAAGTCCACCTGGTGTATTCATATCAATAATAATAGCATCAGCATTTAACTTTTCTGCCATGTCGAATGCTTTAACTGTATTTCTTCTGGCTGAAGGATTAACTTCTTGTTTTAAATCAAGTTTGACAATAACAGCATCTTTCTTCAAACTATCACTCGCAAAACTAAAATTGGAGGCTATGAATAATATGGAAACAGCTAGGATTAATTTCTTTCTCATTTTGTTTTGAATTTAAATAAAGTATCATCCTTTTTAAGAAGAAGTATCTTCTAGCAAAAAAGTCTTTCAAATTTCACCATTTATCAGCTGCTAACAAAATAATGTGGACAATTTAAGCAGATGAAAATTGGCTTTTGATCTAAATTTGCATTATAATTATTTGAAATCATAAGATGTTGAAAATGAATGGGAAATACCTGCTGTTAATAGGGTTTTTAATTACTATCACAATCCCAGTTTTCGGACTAAAAGATTCTGTTGGTATTAAAACTATAGAAGGAAAGCAATATATTATTCACAAAGTGGATAAAGGTCAAGGTTTATTTGCGATTAGCAAAAGATATAATACGACTGTTGAACTGATTAAAAATGCCAACGATCCAATTGAAGGGCTTAAGCTAAATCAGGAAATATTAATACCTATTACTCAAAAGGAAAAACAAAGTGAAACCATTATTCATATTGTAAAAAAGGGTGAAACATTATATCGTATATCAAAAACTTATAATGTGTCAGTTGAAGATATCAAAAAATGGAATAAGCTTTCTGATAATGCAATCAAAGATGGTGATGAAATAAAAATCATTAAAATCATCAATGCAGAACAAATTGTGAAAAACACAAGCGAAGCTGTAAAATCGACTGAAACCGTAAAAGAAGAAACTCAAAAGGTAGTTCCCAATCCTAACGAAATTATTGAAGAAGGAATAGCAACTTATATTGAAGATCCAACAATAAGCTCGAGGAAAGCACTTGCAATTCATAAAAAAGCACCAATTGGCACCGTTATTCAGGTTACCAACCTCATGAATGGTACGTCTGTTTTTGTTAAAGTTGTTGGGAATCTTGATGAAGACGATTCACAATCCAATGAAATAATCAAGCTTTCCAAGTATACTGCAAAGAAACTTAAAATCAGGGATCAACTTACAAGGGTAAGACTAAACTATTTCCTTGAATAAATTTCTAAGGTTTGAATACTAAAAGTTTGATAAAAGATAATATTGGTTTTGCAGGAATAATATTGTTTTTGTTTGGTCTGCTATTTTCTCCTTTTATATTAAGCATTTCATTACTACCGTTGTTAATTCAACCTTTTCTTCTGCATTCTCCTAAAGAAATCTTTCAAAAACTTTTTCAGGATAAGGTTTCGATTCTACTTTTACTCTATTTTATGCTGATTATTCTGGGGATTTTTTATACCAGCAATTTGAATTTATTTTGGAAGGATTTGCAGTTGAAACTACCGTTTCTATTATTGCCAATAGCTTTTATTTATCCTAATTACTATTCGAAAAAGAGCATCTTCAGAATTTTATCTATTTTTATTGTGTTGACCTTTTTTGCAGGCTTATTGTCATTCATTAATTATCTAATTCATTATGATGAGATAAACAGGCTGATCTTTAAAGCAAAACCAACTCCCATCATTGCCAATATTAACCATATTTATTATAGTTTTATATTAGCCTTTGCCATTATTTCAGGGCTATTCTTACATAAGTATTTTTTTAATAGAAAATATCTGAGGATTATTAACTATAGTTTACTGTTTTTTAACCTTGTTTTTATTCATACAATTGCTGCACGCACCGGATTGTTTGCTTTATATGGTTGTGGTTTTGTTCTATTGATCTATTATGGTTTTAAAAATAGCAAAATTGTTTTAACACTATTTTCATTGGTATTGATAGTTTCCATTGGAATCGCTTCTGTAAAATATATTCCAGTGTTGAATAATCGGTATCAAAAATCAGTAGAAGATATTAATACATTCCGCAATGGGGGAGATATTAATCACTATTCAATATCCATGCGGTTAGTGTATTGGCAGAAAAGTTTTCAGGTGTTTTTAAAATCGCCTGTTATTGGAGTAGGGTTGGCTGATGTTAAAGCGGAAATGAGGGAAATTTTTGATGCTGAAAAATCAAGCTTAGTCATGGTGAATAGGAGAGGGCCTCATAATCAGTTTCTTGAAATATTGGCAGGAATGGGTTTAGTGGGTTTTGTCTTATTCCTTTATTTATTGATTTCAGCTTATAAGGTCGGCATAAAACAAAATTCAGCTATTCTTGTTGCATTTCTGACAATAATGATTTTTACATTTTTAGCAGAGTCGACACTTGAAAGGCAAGCGGGTATTGGCTTTTTCACATTTATGCTATTATTACTCTCAAAACCAGAAGTAGCTGAGGAATCTAAATAGAATAACTTGCTACAATGGGAATTCTTCTGCCAATTCCAAATGCTTTATCAGATACTCTGAGCACAGGTGGTGCTTGATATCGTTTATGCTCGTTATTATTTACAAGATTAAGTATTTTACGCACCACAACAGGATCAAAACCCATCGTAGTTAATTCTTCAAAACCTTTTCTTTTCTCAATATAATTAATGAGAATTTTATCTAATATACTATAATCGGGGAGTGAATCACTATCTTTTTGATCAGGTTTTAATTCTGCTGATGGAGGTTTTGTTAAAATGTTTAGAGGTATAATTTCTTCTTCCCGATTAATGAATTTAGACAATTTTATTACTTCTGTTTTGTATAAATCGCCCAATACTGATAAGCCTCCACACATGTCACCATATAATGTTCCATAGCCTACGGCTAATTCACTTTTGTTTGAAGTATTCACTAATATGTAGCCAAATTTGTTCGACATGGCCATTAGTAATACAGCACGAATACGCGATTGCAGGTTTTCTTCAGCAACATCAAATGATGTGCCTTCAAAGTATGGATTCAGACTCTTTTCGAAACTCTCGTAAAGTGATTTAATACTGATAATATCATAGGATACTTCAAGTTTTAAGGCTAGGTCAACTGCATCTTTAATAGAATGATCTGATGAGAACATCGAAGGTAAAAGCATTGCCTTAACATTTTCTGCCCCAAGTGCTCTTTGTAAAAGGACTAATGTTAATGCTGAATCTATTCCTCCTGAAAGCCCAATAATTGCTTTTTTGAAATTTAATTTTGAAAAATAATCTTTGATTCCCATGATCAATCCATCATGGATAAGATGATATTTTTCGGGATGTTTAACAGTTTCTTTTTGAACCTCTTTTTGAAGGTCTGAAAGCTCGATTGTAAAAATTTCTTCTTGAAATAGGGCAAGCTGTTTAATAATTTTCCCATTTGTACTAATAGCCTTAGAAGCACCATCATATAGGATTTCTGTTTGAGCGCCAATATGGTTTACATATACTAATGGAATTTTATAGCGGTCGACATTTCTTTTTAAAACCAGTTCACGTTCATCATCATGTGCATATGAAAATGGAGATGCAGCTATATTAATCATCAGGTCAGGTGATTGTTTAATAAGCTCATCCATAGGGTTTCTAGAGTAATATGGCGTATATATATTCCATAAATCCTCACAAATGCTTAAAGCAATTTTATAACCTTTAAAATCTATACACTCAAAATTGAAATTAGGTTCAAAATACCTGCATTCATCAAAAATGTCATATTCGGGGAGCAATGTTTTGTGTACTACTTGCTTTATTTCCTTGTCATAAATGAAGCAGGCTGAGTTATACAGTTTCTTTCCTCCAGTATTTGGATTAACATAGGGTGTTCCCACAATAGCTGCTATTGTATCGCAATGCTCAGAAATTTTTGTCAGAGATTTTAAACACTTATAAATAAAGCTATCGAATTCGAGGAAATCCTGTGGAGGATATCCTGAAATTGCCAATTCAGGAAAAACAACTAAATCTGCTTTTTGCTCTTTGGCAGTATTTATTGCAGAAATAATTTGTTGCGTATTGGAGTCAAATGCTCCAATTTGAAAATTAAGTTGAGCAAGCGCAATGCGCATTTTTTTATTATTATATATTTTTAAAACAGAATTCCGAAATCCAGTGATACATAAGATGGTTTAAGCTGAACATCTTTTAATCCGTTCGGTAAAATATGATCATCAACAATTGTCATTTTTTTGTTGTTCATGCGCAATAAGCCATTGTGGAAAGTTATTCCACCAACCAAAACAGTATTTCCGCCTAAACCATAGTGAACTCCAGCTCCAACCAAAATATTAGCATTGAAAAAATTAATTTCATTTTTATTATTGATTTCATTCAATTTGGCCGAAGTATTTATCATTGGGCTAATACCTATTTTACCGTAATAAGTCATTCCATCAATTTCATTCGTTTGCATTTTTAATGCAATGGGTATTTCGATATATTGCTGTTTCCACTTAACAATTTCTAAATTATTTGAGGTGTCATTATAACTGGATGAATACTGAAGTAAACTATGCGATAATTCGAAATTGAGACCATAATTGTCCTGAAAGAAATAATTCACCATTAGGCCGTAAGAAAATCCGATTCCTAGTCCATTATTATCCATAATCTCTGGATTATCTGATTTAATCCAAGAAAATTGAGGAGATAATTTGAGCCCCAATTGAAGCTTTTGCGAATAGACTGAAGAAAAGCTTAGAGTAATCAGGATTATAAAAATTAAGTTTTTCATAATTTCGTTAATTTTGCTTGAAATACATAACTAGTGTGAGAATATGTGGGTACGAAGATATAACAAATTCATTGTTCTCCTTTTTATAGCCTTTTTGTTTTTTGGATGTAATTCTAAATCCAATTATCAAATTAATGTTGATAATATAGAATTGGAGCTTGAAATTAATAGGTTTGATGAAGTGTTAATACAATTGGATGAAAAACATTACGATGATCAACTGGTTGATATTGGGATTCAATACCCTGCCATGTTTCAAGTTTTTGTTGAGCAGATTGCTATGGCAGGACGAATTGAAGATTCCCTTTTCTCAAAAAGTCTTCATGCTTTCTTTTTTGATAAATATACACAGGAACTATATCGTGATTGCCAACAGCAATACAAGGATTTAGACGATATTGAAGAAGAGCTGGAAGATGCATATAAACATTTGCTCTATTATTATCCTAAATTAGAAGTTCCTGAGTTTTATAGTATTATTTCAAATTTTGGTGTTGCTGCAGCCAGTTTTGAGAATATTATGATGTTCTCATTAGATTATTATCTTGGAGCTGATTACCATTATTATGAAGGTTTATTCCCAAAATATAAATCTAAGAAATTTTCTAAAGCATATTTAAGCACCGATATTTTAAAAGTGGAATTTGGAAAATTGTATGCTGAAGATGAATTTAGTGGAAACAATTTGTTATCAAAAATGATTTATGAAGGTAAGAAATTATTTTTTCTTGAATTGATGATACCACAAAAGAATGATTCCATATTGATTGGATATAGCAAGAACGAAATTAAATGGTGTGAGAAAAATGAAGGAAAAATCTGGAATCAAATATTACTGAGCAAGGTTTTATATGAAACGCAGGCTATTAAAATTTCTCGTTACATTGATGATGGACCATTTACTAATGCATATGGAATTCCTTCAGATTCACCTGCACAACTTGGTGTATGGTTGGGGTGGCAAATTGTTCGGAACTATGTAACAAAAAATGAGATTAAAGACTTCAGAGAATTATTTGAAGAGAAAGATGAACAAAAAATATTGATGAAATCAGCTTATAAACCAAAAGTTTAAAAAAAAAGGGACTTTAAAAAAGTCCCTTTTTTTTTTTTTTTTTACTCTATTCTTTAGAAATAGTTTTAGTAATTACTTTACCTTTTTCATTTCTGTACATGACTACATACATTCCATTTTGCAGAGATTCAAACGAAACTCGCATCCGATCTGCATTCTGAACATCCTTAGTCAGTAATCGTCTTCCTAAAATATTGTATATTTCAATTGAATGACTTCCTTTCTTTGAAAATTGAATGTTTAAAATATCTCTAACTGGACTGGGATACATATTAAATGATAAGGAAACATTCTGTTTGATTCCAGTTGTTCCATTGCAGCATCCTGCAATAGTAATTCCTTCATTATAAGACCCTTTGGGATAGACGTAAACTTCTACGCATCCAGTACCTGCATTGTTATCGGGATAAAAATGAATATCGAATGAGCCTGAATCCATTCCTGTTAATTCAAATTCCTGACTATCTGCATTAAAATAACAATTGTTTTTATCGCAAATACCAATCGACCAAGTAGCAGGGATGTCAATAGCCTTCACTACCCAGATATAAGTTGTTGTGGTAGCAGTATTGTTGTAAATCCAATTATAAGAAACTAATTCAAATGTAGATGGTAAACCTTTAACATTACTGGTATCGTATTTTGAGGATAGCTTTTGAGCAAAAGCATTATCGACAGATGCAAATAAAAGGAATATTAGGATAAAGACGTAAAATTTCTTCATATGACTTTGTTACTATTGTTTTACAAATATACTACTCATTCAATGTGATTCAAAATTATTTTCAACAACATTGTGAATAATGCAAATAATATTCCATGCTTAATTCAATATACTTGAAAAGAAATTCTGTCAAAAAGGCTTAAAACGATGTATGGACTATGAATAAAGGATTTGGTGGGATTAGCTGATTAAAAACTTATAAAGTTTACTTATGTGAATAAAAGGTGGGAAACACTACTTTTCCTTTACAAAATACGCAACTTTTTCCAGAGAAGTAATGAAGTCGAATTCTTCTAAATAAATATTGTCAGGTACATTCAATGGTGCAGGAGTAAAATTAAGAATTCCCTTTATCCCATTTTCAACCAGCAATTCTTTAACATCATAAGCTGCATTGGCAGGAACTGTAATGATTGCAATTGAAATATCCATTTCTTTTACAACTTGTGGTAATTCATCCAAATGGTGACATTTTACTCCTGTAACACAATTACTTATTTTCTTGTCATCAATATCAAAACTAGCAACAATTTTGAGATACTGCCTTTTTCGTTCCACATATTTGGCAATAGCATTGCCTAAATTTCCCATACCAATTACTGCTGCATATTGACAATCTTCTGGATCAATAGTATTACCAATAGCCTTAATTAAGCGCTTAATATTATAACCTTTACTCGGGCTTCCAGTATAACCCATTAACATGAAGTCTCTACGAACCTGTACTGGAGTCAAATGTAGCAATTTGGCTATTTCATGAGAGAAAATAAACTCTTTGTCTTGGTCAAGCTTATTTAACAATACTCTTCGGCATTGACTTAAACGTTCAACTGTTTTCTCAGGAAGAAGATTTTTCATTTAATTCTGTATTGATAATAATTTAACAGCAATTATTAGCATGCAAATTAATACAAAATTTAAATAAATAGATATTTAAAACTGATATAGATAAAAAAAGCCAATAATAATTATGAATTAGCCTCTTCCTTTAACCATTTGTACCATTTATCAATTCCATCACCTGTTTTAACAGATAGCTCAATAAACTCCATGTTGTGATTTACTTGTAAGGCATATTTCTTTGCTTTTTCTATATCAAAATCAACATAAGGGCTTAAATCAGTTTTATTGATGATACATAATTGTGAACCCTCAAACATGTTTGGATATTTCAAAGGTTTATCTTCTCCTTCTGTAACGCTGATGATCACAACTCTTTTCTTTTCACCCAGATCAAACATTGCAGGGCATACCAAATTGCCAACATTTTCAATAATCAGCATTGAATCCTGTTTAGGGTTCAATTGTTTAATTGCCTTATTGATCATATCAGAATCAAGATGACAGCCATTCCCAGTATTAACCTGAACAACAGGAGCACCAGCCTGTTGTATACGGTTGGCATCATTTAATGTTTGCTGATCACCTTCAATGATATAAAAATCAATTTCGGCACCAAATTCTTTAATCGTTCTCTCCAGCAAGCTTGTTTTTCCTGATCCAGGTGAACTGACTAAATTGAGACAAGAAATGTTCTTAGCTTCGAAAAATCCACGATTTCGTTCTGCTAATAAATCATTTTTTTGTAAAACGTTTTGCTCCAGCTTTATTTCTCGACCACTTTCATCATGGTGATGGTGGTGATCATCGCCATGGTTATGTTGATGATCATGCTCATGATGAGAATGACTATGTTCTGTTCCTGGTTTTGTAATTCTAATACCATCTTCTTGGCCGCATCCGCAATCTCCACACATAATTATATTTTTTTATGAGCAACAAAATTATTTTATTGAAGGCATAAAAACGAATATTTATACTATTCTCTTCAAGAGATAGCTAAACATGATATAAATCAGCATATTAAGTATAAGATATGCAAAAACTGATCTAAGTCATGTTTTTTAATGATTTTTCTACTTAACTTTAACTTCAAGAAATGCCCACATTAGGCAAACTGAATGCATATCAATGCTTTATGAAACCGTAAGCCGATATATTTAGCATTTTAACATTTTTAATGACTAATTCAAATCTGAAAAAATGAAATCAGTATTTGAAAAACCAAGCTGCAAAGAATGTGATGTAAGGTTTAAAACCTATTTTAACATCCTTTCTGATGAGGATTTGCGTGATTTGAGTATTGAGAAAACCTGCACTCTCTACAAAAGAAACCAAACTATTTATCATGAAGGAACCAGTCCCAATGGTCTTTATTGTGTAAATAGTGGCAAAATAAAGAAATTTAGAAACGGGGAAAATGGCAAAGAACAAATAATACAATTTATTGCTCCTGGTCAGCTTTTTGGAATTAAAGCAGTTATAGAAGGTTCAAAATATACCACGACAACTACGGCAATTGAGGATTCATTGGTTTGTTTTATAAATAATAGGAAGATATTTCATTTGATTATGAAATATCCAAATCTAACAAACTATATGCTTATTTCATTAAGTAGAATGTTAGAAGAAGCGGAAACGCGCATGGCTTCTATTGCTTTAAAAACTGTTAGGCAGCGTGTAGCTGAATCGCTTTTGATTCTTGTAAACACCTATAAAAGTGACGATTCAAATACTCAGTTCGAACTTCGTATCTCTCGTGAAGATTTAGCTAATTCGGTGGGTTCAGCAACCGAAACCGTTATTCGAATACTTAAGGAATTCAAAGAAGCAAGATTAATTAGTATTAACGGAAGAAGTATTATCGTTCTTGATTTTTTTGGTTTAATGAAAATTAGCAATATTGATTGCTAAGTTATTGAAAACTACAGCTCTATAAATATTCATTTGGTTTTTCTGATTAATATCAGTTTTTTTTTTGAGACATGTCATTTTTAGACATGTGTTTTGATAGTAAAATTACGTTGGATTTTTAGTGTTAAATCCACTGTTATTTGAGAGAATTAACCTGATACCCTATTTAAGCTCAACCATATACCAATCCTTCCAAATCTCTCCATAACAAAATTGATATAAAATGAACTAAATATAGTTTTATGCGTGTAAAAATTGGTATTTGTTATTATGACTCCAATAGTGAATATGCCAGCTTGTTCAATAATGATGTCATCATCGAATATGCGAAATCCATTCCATCAGTTGAACAGGTATGGATAGGGAAAGTGTTAGAACTAACTGCTTCAGATCTTGCATCCTTATTTAAATCATCAGGTGTTGAAAAAATTGTTATTGCCGGTGATTATCCAGGATTGATTAAGAACAAAATTGACTTGGCGATGAAGTTAGCAGGCTTGGATCATAAAAAACTTGCTCTGGCCAGTTTTTCTGAACATGCTTTATTCAATGGGCAATCTACAGAAATGGCTAAAGCGGTATTACTATGCGCAGTAAATGGTTTGGATTTTCGAGAAGTTGCAAAACCAGGACATAATACTGTAAACAAAGATACTTTAGTAATTGGAGGAGGTATTGCAGGCATTCAGGCTTCATTGGAAATTGCAAATGGAGGTCAAAAGGTTTACTTACTCGAAAAATCAGGAACTATTGGAGGACACATGGCAATGTTCGATAAAACATTCCCAACGCTTGATTGTGCAGCTTGTATTTTAACGCCAAAAATGGTTGATGTCGGTCAACATCCTAATATTGAGCTAATCACTTATTCTGAGTTAAAAGAGGTACAAGGTGATGCTGGTGATTTTAAAGTTAAGATTAACAAAAAGGCAAGAAGAGTTAATATTTCTACATGCATAGGTTGTGGTAATTGTGCCGAAAAATGCCCCCGAAAGGCTGCTAGTGAATTTGATGCAGATACTAGCTTACGAAAAGCTATTTATATTCCATTTCCACAAGCAGTACCAAATAAGTATTTGATTGATGCTGATAATTGCACCTATGTTGAAAATGGGAAATGTGGAGTATGTGTAAAAATTTGTCCAGTTCCGGATTGTATCAATTTAGATGAGAAAGATTCTGAAATTGAGATTAATGTTGGGAATATCATTTTGGCTACCGGATTTAAAGTTTTCGATGCAAAAAAAATCGAACGATATGGATATGGTCAATTTCCCAACGTTCTGACTTCATTGGAATTTGAGAGGTTGATTAATGCTGCTGGACCCACAGAAGGTAATATCACTTATCGTAAGAAAGATAAAAAAGGAAATTGGGTTTTTAAAGAAGGCAATGGTGAACCCCAAAGTGTAGGCATTATTCACTGTGTTGGTAGCAGGGATGAAAACAATAATAAATATTGTTCGAAAGTATGCTGCATGTATTCATTAAAACTTGCTCATTTGGTGAGAGAAAAACTTCCAGATGCAATAATAAATGAATATTACATTGATATGCGCGCATTTGGAAAAGGTTACGAAGAGTTTTATGAGCGTATTAAAACTGAGGGAATTAATATGATCAGAGGCAAAACTGCAACAATAAAGCAAAAAGGTGAAAAGCTTTTGTTGAGAAGTGAGGATATGCTAAACGATCGAATGCTGGAAGATGAATTGGACATGGTAATTCTGGCTGTTGGTTTGGAACCAGCTAACAAAGCTTCTGAATTGGCAAAAATGCTAAAAATTACACAAGACGGTAATGGCTGGTATAATGAATCCAATTCCTTAAGCGATCCTGTGAATACAAACAGTGGTGGAGTTTCCATTGCCGGACTTTGTCAGGGGCCAAAAGATATTCCTGATACAGTAGCACAAGCATCTGCCGCAGCTTCGAGAGTATTGCAAAATATAATCAATAATAAAGTTGAAAAAAGTGTATTCGACCTATCATTTAAAGATATTGAAAATCGTGTCAATGAATTAATCACGGAGGTTAAATCATGAGGTATACTATAAATACAGATTTAAAAAAGGAATTAAAGTCCTATGGAATTAGTGAATGGAACGATTGCTTTCATTGTGGAAATTGTACAGCTATTTGTCCTTTAACAGAAAATGGATTTTTGTTTCCGCGAAAAGGAATTCGACAAATACAAATGGGATTGAAAGATAAGTTAACCATGAATGTAGATCCATGGCTTTGTTATTATTGTGGAGAATGCTCCCAAACTTGTCCACGCGATGCGAATCCGGGAGAATTAATGATGACATTAAGAAGGTATCTGACATCGGTTTATGATTGGACTGGTTTGAGTAAGAAATTCTACACATCTCATAAATGGGAATATGGATTTCTCGGCTTTTTTGCCTTATTGGTTATTGCTCTTTTTGCTGTTTTCCTTCCTCCTGCGAAAGCAATTTTTACAAATCCTGAATCGTTTATTAACGATCAAGGAGGAGTTATGATTAATAGTCTTGTAAACGGTATAACAAATATTGAGTTTTTACACTTTGTTGAAATTGGAGACCTTACAATGGCTATTTTAGTTGCATTGCTGCTTATCTCTAATATATTAAATATGTACAATAAAGTTATTTTAAAGGATAAGAGTATTAGAATACCGCTTTATTCCTACTTTGTGGAAGCCTGGCATTTGCTCTTCAACTTTGTAGCCCAACCAAAGTTCTCAAAATGTGATAAAAAGAATTATTGGATTGGTCATTTACTACTAATGACTAGCTATACAATCATGTTTACTGTAATTGTTGCGTTGCTTCCCAAGTTTCAAATTGAAGAAGTTAAGCCTTGGTATAACTGGCAAAGAATACTTGGTTATTATGCCACATTTGGATTGTTGTTCTTTCTGGTGTATACAGCAATAGGTCGATTTAAAAAGAGTGATGTGAAATTTGAATATTCACATGTATCCGATTGGTTATTTCTTATTCTTTTGGGTTTAACAACAATAACAGGGATTCTTATTCATATTTTTAGATTAACGGGATTACCTGTTGCCACATATTTTACATTTGTTATTCACTTAGCAATACTGGTTCCTATGATAGTTGTGGAAGTACCATTCTCAAAGTGGTCACACTTAGCCTATCGTCCTTTTGCGGCCTATTTTTCACGATTGAAGAAAGCTGCTTACAAGAGAAATCATAAAATTGAAATAGCTCAAGCTGCATAAAAATAGATGTATGGAAGAAATTAGAATAGGTGTATATGTTTGCTGGTGCGGAACCAATATTGCCAAAATGGTTGATGTTGAGAAAGTCTCAGAAGAAATTGCGAGCTTGCCCAATGTAGCACTATCAAAGACTTATAAATATATGTGTTCCGATCCTGGACAAGATTTAATTGTTAAGGATATTAAGGAGAATAAATTGAACCGAATTGTAGTTGCAGCATGTTCACCACGAATACATGAGCTTACTTTTAGAAAAGCACTGGAAAATGCCGGTCTGAATCCTTACATGTTTGAAATGGCCAATATTAGGGAGCAAGTGTCATGGGTACATTTGGATAGGGATGCAGCAACCAAAAAAGCTAAAAGTTTGTTAGCTGCTGCTATAAACAAAGTTCAATTCCATGAAGCTTTGGAGAAGCGATCTGTTGAAATAGATTCAAAAACCATGATTATTGGAGGTGGAGTAGCAGGTATATCTGCTGCTTTAGAGATTGCAAATTCAGGTAGACAGGTATATCTAATTGAAAAATCTGATAAGCTTGGAGGACATGCAAAAAACATTGATCTCACTTTTCCTTATTTTCAAAGTGCTCAGCAAATGCTAGCAATGATGATAAAGAGTGTTGAGAATAATGAGAAAATTGAAGTCTTTTTTAATTCTGAAGTTGACGAAGTATTTGGATATATTGGAAACTTTAAATCAACCATTAATAATCGGGAACTTGAATTTGGAAATGTAATAGTTGCAACAGGATTAAAATCTATAGATCCAACAAATCTAGGTAACTATGCCTACAACCGTCTCCCAGATGTATTGACATCGGTAGAGTTCGAAAAAATGCTTCAAAAAGGAGAAATCCTTACAAAAGAAGGAAAAACTCCTAAAAATATTGCTGTTATTCATTGTGTAGGATCTCGAAATGAGATTACACATGAGTACTGTTCAAGGAATTGTTGCATGACTGCTTTGAAATTCTCTAACCAGATAAAATCGACTTTGCCAGATACAAACGTATTTGAACTTTATTCTGATATGAGAGCTTTCGGAAAAGGATGTGAAGAATTATATACAAAAACATCCAGACAAGGAGTTGTTTTTCTGATGTTCGATCAGAAAGATGAAATGCCAACTGTTGTTAAAGCATCAAAAGGAAGTGATTGTTCCATGTATGTAATTATGGAAGAAAGACTCTCTGGAGAATCTGTTGAAGTACCAGCTGACTTAGTTGTCCTAATGGTTGGTGTTGAAGCACAGGTTGATGCAAAAAAAATAGCCCATGCGGTAGGAATTAGTATGTGTGGAAATGATTTCTACATTGAAAAGCATCCAAAACTTGATCCGGTTGCCACAACAACAGATGGTGTTTATATAGTGGGGGGCTGTCAGGGACCCAAAGACATTCCCGATTCTGTCAGTCAGGCAAAAGCAGCAGCTGCCAGAGTATTGGCAACCATAAATCAGGGAAAAGTATTTGTAGAGGTTACCACCGCAGTAGTAAATGAAGACCAATGTTGTGGTTGCCAAACCTGTGTAAATGTGTGTCCTTATACTGCAATCAGCTATAATGAAGAAAAAAATGTTTCTTATGTAAACGAAATCTTATGTAAAGGATGTGGTACGTGTGGTTCTGCTTGTCCAAGTGGAGCAATTGCCAGCAAACACTTTACAGATAAGCAAATAATGTCTCAGATTGAAGGTTTAATGGAGATGTATATTGCTGAAGAAGCGCTTTAATTGACTATTAATTTGAAAGGAGAGTAAAATGAGTTTTAATCCTAAAATTGTCGCATTTCTTTGCAATTGGTGTTCATATACAGGTGCTGATTTGGCAGGAACATCCAGAATGAAATATGAACCTAATATCAGAATAATCCGAATTATGTGTTCTGGGCGTGTTGATCCTACTTTCGTTTTGAAAGCATTCCGTCAAGGAGCTGATGGTGTGCTGATTTGCGGTTGTCATCCGGGTGATTGCCATTATCATGAAGGCAATTATAAATGCCTCAGAAGATTCACATTATTAGAAAAGTTTATTGATCAAATGGGGATCGAAAAAGATAGAATCAGGTTGGAATGGATTAGTGCTAGTGAAGGAAAAATCTTTTCAGCATTAGCAGACGAATTCACTGAGAATATCAAAGAATTGGGTCCTTGTAAAGTTAAAGAAGTCGTTGAAACATTAGCGTAAATTAGAAAAATGGTAGAAACAAAACCAAAAATAAAAATGGCAGTTTATTGGGGAGCAGCTTGTGGTGGCTGTTGTGTCTCTGTACTTGATGTTCATGAAAAACTGTTTACTGTAGTTGAACATGCAGATTTGGTATTTTGGCCAATTGCATTGGATATTAAATACAAGGATGTTGAAGCAATGCCTGATGGACATATTGATCTATGTTTGTTTAATGGAGCTGTTCGAAATAGCGAAAACGAGCACATGGCTAAATTGTTAAGAGCAAAAACCAAAGTATTGGTAGCCTATGGCAGTTGTTCTCATATGGGAGGAATTCCTGGATTAGCTAATTTTACCAGCAAAGAAGAATTGCTCAAACGTGTATATGAAACGACTGAATCAACTGTTAATCCAGATAACATTCGACCAGAACAAAAACACAAAGTGAAAGAAGGTGTCCTCGAATTACCGGAGTTCTACAATGATGTTCGTACGCTTGATCAGGTTGTTGAAGTAGATTATTACTTACCAGGTTGTCCACCTCAAACAGAACGCTTAGTTGAAGTGTTTTTAGCAATTGTTACAGGAGCTGAATTACCTCCAGCAGGATCAGTAATTGGGGCATTAAATAAGTCTCAATGTGATGAGTGTAAAAGAACGAAAACAGATAATAAAAAAATTAGAGAATTTAAACGCCCGATTGATATAGTAGATGATGGTGAAACTTGCTTCCTTGAACAGGGAGTTATTTGCATGGGGCCAGCTACTCGCGGAGGCTGCGGAGTTAGGTGCATTGAAGGAAATGCCCCCTGTCGGGGTTGTTATGGTCCACCCGAAGATGTACCTGACCCCGGTTCTAAAATGTTAAGTGCTGTAGCCACCATGATTGATGGTGATAAACCAGAAGAAATTGCTGCTGTTGTTGATACAATTGATGATCCTGCCGGAACATTTTATAGATTTAGTTTGCCCGGTTCAATTTTAAGGAGGAAAGTATTATGAAAAGAATTACTATAGATCCTATCACAAGGCTAGAAGGACATGGGAAAATTGAAATTTTCCTGACTGATGAAGGTGATGTCGATAATGTGTATTTTCAGGTTCCTGAATTACGTGGTTTCGAAAAATTCTGTGAAGGAAGACCTGTTGAAGAATTAGCTCAGATTGTAACAAAGATTTGTGGTGTTTGCCCTGGTTGTCATCACATGGCAAGTGGTAAAGCTGCCGATATGGTTTATGGTGTTGAACCAACTGTTACAGCAAAAAAACTGCGCGAATTATTCTATATGTCTCATTTTGTGCATAGTCATATTGCACACTTTTATGCATTGGCTGCACCCGATTTTGTAGTAGGTCCAACTGCCAGTCCGGCTGAAAGAAACATACTTGGTGTAATAGGAAAAGTCGGAGTTGAAATTGGAACAGAGGTTATCAAGCAAAGAAGAATTGCGCAGGAAATCCAGGCATTATTGGGTGGGCATCAAACCCATGTGGTGATGAATATACCGGGTGGAGTTCGTAAAGGCTTAACCGAAGAGCAAAGAGTTGATATTGTTGAAAAAGCAAAAGGTTTTATTGATTTTGCTAAGTTTTCATTGAAGATTTTTGATGATGTTGTTTTAGCCAATAAAGATTATGTAGATATCATAGTTAATGGTCCATATAATTTGAATATTCATTCAATGGGATTGGTAGATGAAAACAACAAAGTCAATTTTTATGATGGAAAGTTAAGAGTTGTAGACACAGTAGGGAAAGAATTGTATAAATATGCTCCAGCCGATTATAGGGATTATGTGGAAGAAAGGGTAGAACCATGGAGTTATTTAAAATTTCCTTATCTCAAGAAAAAAGGATGGAAAGGATTTGTTGATGGACAAGATTCAGGTGTATATCATGCCACACCATTATCTCGTTTGAATGCAGCAGATGGAATGGCAACTCCTTTAGCTCAAGCTGAATATGAAAGAATGTATCATATTTTAGGCGGAAAACCTGTTCATGCAACACTTGCCATGCATTGGGCCAGATTAGTTGAATTACTCTATTCAGCAGAATATGCACTTGAGTTAGCACAAGATCCTGATATTGTTGGCACAAATTTGAGACAAGAATTAACAAAAACTCCAACTGAAGGTGTTGGTACTGTTGAAGCACAACGAGGAACACTAACGCATCATTATTGGACCGATGATAAAGGCATTGTTACCAAGGCCAATATTATTGTTGGAACAACAAATAATAATGCTGCTATTTGCATGTCGTTGAAAAAAGCAGCTCAAGGCTTAATTAAGAAAGGAGAAACAGTTTCTGAAGGAATCTTGAATATGATAGAAATGGCATTTCGTGCTTATGATCCTTGTTTTTCATGTGCTACTCATTTTCAGCCAGGTAAAATGCCGATGAAGGTGAATTTCAGACAACCGGATGGTCATATTATTCGAACAATTCAGCGCAAGTAGTTGTGTAAAAATAGCAACATATTAATTGTAGGAATGGGGAGTGATATCCTAACAGATGATGGTGTGGGTGTGAAAATTGTCGATTATCTTTCCAGCGATCCTTATTTTCAAAATCATCATTACCATACAGAACTGCTCTTTAATCTTGATATGGGGAAAAAACTCTCAGAATATAACACAGTTGTATTTATTGATGGTACTATTCAAAGAACAAATCCTCCTGGATATATTGAAATAAATGAAATCACCAATTTTAAAGAAACACTCCATTTGACCAATATACACGAAATGAAATTTCAGGATTGTTTTACATTTTGGAAAAATATTGGATTTGAAATTCCTGAGAATGTGTTTGTGATTTCTATTGAAGTTGATGTATACTTAGAGTTTGGTTCTGAATTAAGCATTAAGCTTAGAGAATCATTCAATGAAATTTTGAATCAAGTGAAGCAATGGGTGCATCATATAAGTTTGAGAGAAAATCAAGTACTGGTTTAATTCTTATTCATTCTCCTGATAAAACGCACTTAGTTTTTCAATCATTATCGCTCTCATTTTCTGATCTTTTAAAGATCTTAATTTTGTTAATTTCTCAGGAGTTAACTTAATTTCCAGATTCTCATAGGTGTCAGCCATTTCATCAATAGCCATCTGAATACTCAGCTCTATACTATCATAAACTTCTTGTTTCAGTTTGCTTAATTCAGGTATTTGTAACATTTCTTCAACTATGATTTTATTAATGCATAGGAAGAAATCACTTAATTCTTCGAAATCAAAACCAGTTGCAAATCGGTCAACAGCAATATCTCCAATATATTCCAGCATCAAACTTCGGTCACTGCTTCGAACGGTTGCCATTATCAAATGATAAATCTGACTCACATATTGATCAAATTCCACTTTACCTAATGATCTGAAATTGGCAAATTCGGTTTTTTCTTCATCATCAATAATACAGATTCTTACCTTTTTAAGAATATGATCTTGCATTTGAAGCATATGCTCATAAATCTTTAAGCTAGGACGCATTGACCATCTATTCAGGCTGGCTTCATTCTTTGAGTCCCATTCTTGTTTGTGTGATTTCATATTGACTAATAAAAACAAGAGTCGCCTCAAAATGTGATATCGTGGAGTCGTATCCCAATTTAGTTCTTTTCTTGTTTTTGATGCATCGACTTTTAATTGGTCATTTATGTATTTCACCATCCACAATTGTTCGAAAGATGGTGGGGTAATTTTCAGCTTTCCCATCCAAATCCTAACAAGAATTCCAGGATATGCTAAGAATTTTGGAAGAAAAATTGGTCGTCTTTCTTTTCCAAAGTAATCCTTAGTCGATATTTTAAATAAATCAAGATGTGTAGAGCTACCATCTGGACTTGCCACATATGTTGAATCAATTGGCAATTCTTCATGTTTTTTCAGCACTGTTTTCATTAAGCGTGCTAAATCATAAATATGAATGTAACTTACTCCTGAAAATCCTTTACCTGCTAATATTCTGCTGTCATATCCTTTTTTTAACCAAGTACTTAGGAATTTATAAAGAGGAGGATATTCACACCAATCGCTAAAAACAGCCGCAAAACGTATTATAGAAATACTGAAATGAGGTGTGTAAAGTTTTACCAGTTCTTCTCCTTTCTTTTTACTAATCGCATAATCAAAATGTGCATCAGCTTCGGTTTCTTCATTAATTAGTCGATCTTTATTATCAAAACTACAAGCGGCTAAAGAACTTGAAAAAAGGAATCGTTTGATATTCAGCTTTTTGGCTAATTCCAAAACGTTTTTAGTCCCTAAAACATTTGTGCGTTCATATTCTGGGTGGTATTTATAGTTGAAATTATAGTATCCTGCTAAATGCACAATAAAATCAGCACATCCTTTTGCAATAATAAATCCCAATACCTGATTTAAAAATGAAGTATTTGCAATATCCCATTGTACCCAATGAATATTGGGGTGATAACTTATTCCTGATTCATTTTGGGATCTTCGTGCAATGGCAATAACATTGTATTCTTCTTTGATATAATCAATGAAATATTTTCCAACAAAACCAGAAGCACCAGTTACAATTATATTCTTTTGTTTTCTTTGTGAGATCACAAGTTTTGGATTTAGACTTTAGTAAATGAAGTTACTTTTGAAATCAGAAATAGTAAAATTATGCCCATGAGAAGATCGACTATGCCTGAAAGTAAAACACTTAAAATTGATTGGACAAAAAGGTAATATGAGAATAGAAATAAAAAAGCTGTAATCTTCGCAAAAATGGCGAAATTAATCAATAATCTATTCTGTATTGGATTTAAGGCTCCAGCAATATATGCAAAACAAACAATCAAATGAAAAACTCCACCTTGAACTTGGAAGAAGTTTTTATGAACTTCATTGAATCCAAAAATGCTAATAATTTCAGCAGGTAAAATAACGAGTAATAAACCAACGCAAAATGAATGAATAGCAACCAGATAAAGAAAAATTGAAGTAATCCTTTTGTAGTTCAACATATCTCTCTTTTAATATTGATTAACAGTGTTTCTTGTTAAATCTGTTAATTATTAAAGATAAGGAAAATTGGTGATTTTTCAAAGATGATTTTTAATTCAGTGTGTTAAAAATCATAGATTTAGACAAGTGGTTAATCAACAAAAAGAGAATTGATTTTAAGTTCTTTACCTTGAATGGTTTCGCACTGAGTATGATTGCATTTAGGACATATATCAAATATGTTTTCCGTAGCAAATATATGATAGCACTTTAAACATTTTGACTCACCTTCTATTTCATGAATTAATATTTCAGCTTCTTCTAACATCGAGTTTTTAACAGCTTCCTTTAATGCAAAGTCCAAAGCTTCATATACTACTCCCGAAAGTTTTCCAACAGCAAGTTCAATTTTCTTTATTTTAGTAGATCCAGCTTTTTGTGCTTCTTCTTCAGCAATTTCAACAATATTCATGGCAATGGATAGCTCGTGCATAGTCTGTTTTTAATGGTTTCAAAAATACAAAATGCCTGGTTTTTATTTGTATAATTAGAAGCATGATTGTTACATAGCAAACTAGCTAATAATATAATTCAAATTGTTTGAAAAGTCAATAATTTATTGTATCTTTAATTTGTATTTGTAAATTGATTGTACAGTCATTATAAAAGACTGTAATTAATTTATTATTAGTGTTTTAATCATATTATGGATTTGTATTAAAACTAAATTATTTATTACAATAGCAAATCTTTAAAATTAGAAAAATGTCTGAATTATCTTTTGAAGTCAACTGTCCATATTGCAAGAAAAGCTTAATGGATCCTTATAGGCTATTAAACAATAAGCCTAGTATTCGACTTAATATTGAGTTTGAAGGAAATAAAGGATTAATTCGATTATGTAGTATTTATGGCTGTTACGATTTCTTTTCTGATTTAGAAATAAAAGATGGCGATATAGCAAAATTTAGTTGCCCTCACTGTGATGAACATCTTTCCTCCAAAGAATTTTGTTCAATTTGTGAAGCACCTATGACCGATATGAAATTGGCTATCGGGGGAAAGGTAACAATTTGTACACGAAGTGCTTGTAAAAACCATTCCGTAGGCTTTGTTGATCTGACATCAGCACTAAATACATTTTACCATCAGCATCGCTATGGTGAACGTTAATATTTTTTCATTAATTATTTTTATTTACCCATTTAGCACAGATCAAATTCAAAGATTGTGCTGTTAATCATTTCACACAGCTTTAGTGGTTTAGCTTTTTTTCAGGTACTATTTTTTGCTTAATTATGAGCTTAATAGTAATAAAATTAAGTGTTTGTAATCTCAAACTCATCTCTTAAAAGTACTTGAAATTTGAAACATATAGTATATTTGATTGTCTTTAACAAAATTAGAAACTATGCCACAAAGTATTATTTTTGAAGTAAACTGTCCCCATTGTAAAAAATCACTGATGGATCCTTACAACCAGTTGAACAACTTTCCAAGTATAAAACTGGATATTGAAGGGAAAAGTGGAAAAGGGATATTGAGATTATGTTCCATTTATGATTGTTATGATCATCATGTTGGAATCGAAGTAGCAGAAAATGAGATTACTACCTTCAGTTGCCCAAGTTGTAATGAGAATTTGGCTATTGACTTAACATGTGAAGTATGTGATGCTCCTATGGTTCAATTTAAACTTGAAATGGGAGGTAAAGTAAACATTTGTTCTCGGCATGGATGTAAAAATCACAGTGTGTCTTTTGTTGATTTATCATCAGCATTGAACGTTTTTTATGATAAATTCGGATATGGTAATCCCATTGAAGACTAAACTTATTGCCGGGAGTTTGATTTAGCAAATTCTCGGCAATTGTTCTCCTGCCAGCATATCTATAATTCTCTTTCCACCAATTTCAGTTTGAACCCACCCTTTTCTTGGATGTTTGTCAGTTATTTCTCCAATGATAGCAGCATTCTTACCTAATTCATCTTTTCGTATCGTTTCCAATACCTGATCGGCATCATCTTTTCCAAGAACCATTAAAACGATGCCTTCATTAGCCACGTATAAAGGATCAAAACCAATTATTTCACACATCCCACGAACTTCTTCACGAATGGGGATTTCTGATTCAAATAGTTCAATTCCAAATTTATTGGATTCAACGAGTTCACTTAAAACGGTTGCCAGCCCTCCTCTGGTAGCATCGCGCATGAAATGGATGTTGTCAGATATTTCAAGTGCTTTTGATATTAAACTATTCAAGCAAGCACAATCCGATTGAATATTTGCCTTGAACCGGTTCAACTCCCTGGCTTTCAAAATCGACATACCATGATCGCCAATTGTACCATTGATAATAATTTTATCTCCTATTTCAATATTTTTTCCACTACCAATTTCCTTGAATTTGTCTTCAATTTCGCCAACACCAGTCGTATTAATAAAAACTTTATCACATTTTCCTCGATTCACAACTTTGGTATCTCCAGTAACTATATTAATTCCTGCTATTTTAGCCTCATTGGCCATGGAGATGACAATCCTTTCTAAATCCTTATAAGGCAATCCTTCCTCAATTATATAGGAGGCACTCATATATTTTGGTTTAGCACCCGAAACTGCCAAGTCATTTACCGTTCCACAAACCGCCAATTTGCCAATATCGCCACCAGGGAAAAATATAGGATCTACAACAAATGAGTCAGTTGTAAAGGATATACTTTTTGTATTAATTTCAAGAATAGCCGCATCAGTTTGTTGATCCAGAGTCTGATTATTAAAATGTTTGACAAATAAATCCTTGATTAAATCATGGGATAATTGTCCACCGCTTCCGTGACCTAATAATATTTTTTCCATTTATTTATTCTCTATTGTATTTATAATAGGCATGACAAGCACCTTCGGAGGAAACCATACATGCACCAACCGGATCTGAAGGCGTACAACCTTTGCCAAATAATTTGCAATCTTTCGGATTTTTCAATCCTTTCAAAATTTCACCACATAAACAACCTTTGTCTTCCCTTGTTGGCTCAACGTCCACTTGCAAAACACTTTCTGCATCGAAATCGGCATATTTATTCCTGATTTTTAATCCGCTTTTTGGTAGAATTCCCAATCCTCTCCACCAATCGTCTCTGAGTTCAAAAACTTCATCTAAGATTGCCAAAGCTTTCTCATTTCCTGACATTTTAACTGCTCTCCGATATTGTATTTCAACTTTTGGATCATTTTCTTCAACTTGTTTTACTAGCATATAAATGGACTGTAAAAGGTCGACTGGTTCAAAGCCGGAAATAACACAGGCTATTCCAAATTTTTTGGGAAAATCGAGGTAAATATTGTGTCCGGTTATGGTACTAACATGACCCGGGGCAATGTAGCCATCAATTTTAACTCCTTCATCAATTAATGCAGACATAGCAGGAGGCATAACTTTATGGGAGCTAAACAAGAGGAAATTTTTTAGATTTTCATTATAAGCTGTTACTATAGATGCTGCACTTCCGGGAGCGGTAGTTTCAAAACCTATTCCGAGGAAAACTATTTTTTTATCCAAATTACTTCTGGCAATAGCCAACGCATCCAATGGAGAATAAACTATGCGAATATCGGCTCCATTTGCTTTTTCTTTTTCCAAAGATGAGGTTGATCCAGGTATACGAATTAAATCCCCAAAGGTGGTAATAATTACATTTTCCATGCGTGAATAGGCGATGGCTTGATCAATATAACTTCTACTTGAAACACAAACAGGACACCCAGGCCCTGATAGAAGTTTAATGTTTAAAGGTAGGAGGGATGGTATTCCAAATTTTTGAATAGACATTGTATGTCCTCCGCACACTTCCATAAATCTGACTTCCTTTGTCGAAATTTTTTCAATCCTTTTCTGAAGAGATTGAACTATTTCTTTATTTCTATACTCATCAATATATTTCACGCTTTTTTGTTTTTATGCTTATATGGTAAAAATACATGGCGAGAGTTTAGGTAATTCGTTTGCCAGTTTCTTTTTCCTCTTCATCTAAACGTTGATTTAACTCTTCATACTCATCAAAAAGCTTTAGTGTTTCAAGAGCTTCTTTCTCACTGAGCTTCTGAATTGCAAAACCTGTATGTAGCAATACATAATCGCCAACATGAATATCTTCTACTATTTGAAGACTTGCTTCATATTCAGTTCCACCAACTGAAACTGTTGCCATTTCGCCTTTAATTTCCAATACTTTTGCCGGTATACTTAAACACATGATATCTATTTTATCAAATTAATTTTAATTCTCTTTTTTTAGCTGCAATTGCTAATTGCCCTAAAGCGATGCCTCCATCATTTGTAGGGATTTTATTTTGAGTATAAATCTCAAAACCATTTTGGCTTAATTTATTCTCAGTTTTTTCAAGTATGTATTTATTCTGAAAGCTCCCACCAGAAAGTGCCAGCTTATTTAAATTGTATTTTTCTCTAATATCCAAAGCAGTTTCACAAATTATTTCTATAATCGTATTATGAAATTTAGCAGAAATATTGGAAACAGAAACTCCTATATTGATATCCTTAATGATTTCAGAAAATGTTGATTTGAATGAAATAATATCAGTTTTTTCATATGAGTAGGAAGCCTCTTCATTAGTATCAATAACTGATTCCAATTTCATTGGTGCTTCAGCATGGAAATTTGATTCTGGGCAAATATTAAGTAATGCCGATACAGCATCGAATAATCTTCCTGCACTTGAACTAAGCGGACAATTTATTTTCCCCTTTATTAGATCAATAATCATTTCAATCTTCTCATTCCCTGGCGTTTTATAAAAATCAAGATTTAAGTCAAATAAATCTTCTCCAAAATAATGATAAAGATACGAAACTGCGGTTCGCCATGGTTCTTTTGTCGCTTTATCACCTCCCGGGATAGGTATATATTCCAGATGGCTTATTCTTTGGTAATCAGTAAAATCACATACAAAAAACTCTCCTCCCCAAATGTGACCATCATCTCCTAAACCTGTTCCATCAAAACTGATTCCAATAACAGGCTCATCTAATCCATTTTCCGCCATACAAGAAGCAATATGTGCGTGATGATGTTGAACTTGCAGGTAGTTAATGTTTAAGTTTTTCACATATTTTGAAGACAAGTAGTCGGGATGTAAGTCACAAACTGCTAACTGTGGTTTCCATCGGTATAATTTAGAAAACTGATTGATAGTTTCTGTATAGAATTCAAGTGTTTCAAGATTTTGCAAATCACCAATATGCTGACTTAAAATAACTTGTTCCCCTTTGCCAATAGCAAAGCAATTTACTAATTCCGCTCCTGCTGCAAAAATCCCATCGACAGCTAACTTGCTATAGATAGGTGAAGGAACAAATCCTCTTGATCTGCGAATCATTCTGCTTTTTTCGTTTGCTACGAAAAGAACAGAGTCATCTGTACGATTGAAAATATCTCTATTATAGGTTAAAATTGCATCACAGAGATTGCCAAACTGATTTTTCGCTATTTCATTATCAATTACAATTGGTTCGTCAGCAATATTTCCACTTGTTAAAACAATTGCTTTGGTTTTCAATTTTCCAAAAAGCAAATAATGAATGGGCATGTACGCCAGCATAACACCAACTGTACTTAGTCCATTTGAAACCGATGGTGCTAAATTATTTTGTGATGGAAGCAATACAATTGGTTTCTGCCAAGATGTTAATTCTTTTTTTGCAGTAGACGTAAGAACTGAATAGGTGGCAAGTGTTTCTAAATCAGCAAAGAGAACGGCAAATGGTTTTCCCTCTCTGAGTTTTAGCTGTCGGAGTTTAGAAACAGCAAGTTCATTGCTTGCATCACAAGCCAGATGATATCCTCCTTGTCCTTTTATGGCCAATATTTTACCATTGTCTAATAATCGGCTTGCTTTACTAATTATCGTATCAATATCAGAATATTGTTCATTATTAATGTCAAGCTGATAATTAGGTCCACATTGATTACAAGCTACTGGCTGGGCATGGAATCTTCTGTCACGAATATTGATAAATTCTTCTTTACATGTTTGACACATGGGAAAAATATCCATGGTTGTTTTTTCCCTGTCGTATGGTAAATCTTTAATGATCGTAAAGCGCGGACCACAATGAGTACAATTGTTAAATGGGTAATTAATTCTGTGTTTTTGCTTTCGAATATCTTTCAAACATTCATCACATACTGCAATATCAGGACTTATTTCAGTAATTTCATTGGATGTATTTACACTTTTAACAATTTTGAAGTCTACAAAACCACTATACTTTTCGTCCTTATTTGAAATGGAAAAAATATTGGAGGCAAGTGGGGCTTTTTCAGAAATCGATGACAGAAATTGATTCATGTTTTCTTTATCTCCTTCGGCTCTAATAATTACCCCATCGTTTCTATTTTCAACCGTACCCAATATTCCACAACTTTCGGCCAATAAATAAATGAATGGTCGGAATCCAACTCCCTGAACCAATCCTTTTACTTGTATGAGCCTTGAAATCATATTATTTTGTTGTTAATTAATGCAATTTAGAACATTTTTTCTGCTGCAAACTTATGCTTTTGAATGAATATACTAGTTTAGATTTTTGATTTAGAATGATTCTAGAAAATTGTAATTAACTTGGTAGAATTACGAGTCTAAAAAAAATCCAATTAAAGAAATAATGCAGTGATAAATAGTTATTTACAAAAATAGTTTTATAAATATGTGGAAGTATTTTTAAATATGTTGAAAATGCCATAAATCGCAAAATTCAGTTAATCAGCAACTTGTGTTGGGTAATATTTTGTATTTTAGAATTATTATTATTATTTAAAATATTTGGAAGAGAATTTCAAAAGATTTTATGTTTGCTGTGAATCAATTAACAGATTTAAATTGATTAAACTAGTTTGAAATATAATTTGTTTTATGATACGATTAGCAGCCATGTTTCTTTTACAAAAATATTCATGCATATCGAATCATCAAACCTTTAATAAATAAATTGTAGCTATATGAAATCTATTGTTCAACCCATACTTGACAAATACGGAAAGGATAAAACTAGAATCATGGATATTCTCATTGATATCCAAGAGGAAGTTGGTCATATTCCTGAAGAAGCTATTCAAATAATAGCTGAGCAAGTGAAATTGTCAAATGTGGATGTAATGCAAACTATTAGTTTCTATCATTTCTTTACCTGTGTGCCTAAAGGAAAATATTCTATCTACTTGAACGACAGTGCTGTTGCATGTATGTTGGGTAGGGATAAAGTAGCACAGGCATTTGAAGAAACAGCTGGCGGCCAATTTGGTTCAGTAACAGAAGATGGATTAATCGGCTTATTCAATACATCTTGTATAGGCATGAATGATCAGGAGCCTTCCGCAATTATTAATGGGCAAATTTTTACTAAACTCACTCCATTTCGAGCCAAAGAAATTATCAAAGACATGAAGGCTGGAAAACAAATGGATGAAATAGTGAACGAAGGAAATGGAGATGGTCAGAATGCCAATATACTCGTAAACTCCATGGTCATGAATAATATCAGAAAGAAAGGACCTATTCTTTCATCTGATTTTAAAATTGGAGATTCCATTAAAAGAATTACTTCGGTGAATCCAAAGTATGTAATTGATACAATTAAGAAATCGAATATTCGAGGTCGTGGTGGTGCTGGATTTCCGACTGGTTTAAAATGGGAATTTTGCAGCAGAAGTGAGGAAACTGAACGATATGTATTTTGTAATGCAGACGAAGGGGAACCTGGTACTTTCAAGGATAGGGTTATTTTAACCGAGAAAGCATACATGGTCTTTGAAGGAATGGTTATAGCTGGTTATGCAATTGGAGCCAAAACCGGAATTTTATATCTCCGTTATGAATATCGCTATTTGAAAGATTATCTAGAAAATATTCTTTACGATATGCGAAGCCAAGGATTTTTGGGTAAAAACATTGCAGGCAAAAATGGATTCGATTATGATATCCGTATTCAGTTTGGTGCCGGAGCATACGTATGTGGTGAAGAGTCAGCTTTAATTGAATCAGCTGAAGGGAAAAGAGGGGAACCTCGAGACAGACCTCCATTCCCGGTAGAAAAGGGATATTTAGGCAAACCAACTGTTGTAAATAATGTTGAAACACTTTGTGCTGCTGTGTACATCATGACAAAAGGTCCTGATGCATTTAAATCATTTGGTACGAAAGATTCTACTGGTACAAAAATCTTGAGTATTTCCGGTGATTGCACTTATCCTGGAATTTATGAAGTTGAATGGGGATTTAGTGCTGCTGATATGTTGGAAATGGTGGGTGCAGAAAATGTTCAAGCAATTCAAGTAGGTGGACCTTCAGGGACTTTAATTGGGGAAAACGAATTTGAGCGTACAATTTGTTATTCAGATCTTGGAACAGGTGGATCCATGATTATTATTGGTAAGGATAGGAATATATTAGAAGATGTAGTGCTGAATTTCACCGATTTCTTTGTTGAAGAATCATGTGGATCTTGTTCAACTTGTCGCGACATGACCTATATATTGCGTCAGACATTGAAAAAAATCATCGATGGGCAAGGTGTTCCACTTGATATAGAAAACTTGAAAGAATGGAGCAAGTACTTAAAAGCCAGTCGTTGTGGATTAGGCCAAACAGCTGCCAATCCAATTGTTTCGAGTATTAAGAATTTTAGAAGATTTTACGAAGAAAAAGTACAAATAGATAAGGAATTTGATTTCGGCTTTGATTTAGATAGAGCTGTTAGTGAATCATGTAAAGCAGTAAATCGTGTACCTAATCTTCATGAATAATTAATTTTTTGGACGATAAAATCATTAAAAATGAGCAACATAATTAAATTTACTATTGACGGGAAAGAATGTTTGAGCGAGCAAGGCAATTTTATTGTCAAGGCTGCAAGCGAAAATGACATTTATATACCGACTCTTTGTAATATTAAAGGGGTAAAACCAAAAGGAGCTTGTCGTATTTGTACAGTTAAGGTGAATGGCCGTTTAATGACTGCATGCACCACGCCTGTTTCTGACGGAATGGAAATTGAAAATACTATTCCAGAAATTGCAGACTTAAGAAACGCAATTATTGAATCAATGTTTGTTTCAGGAAATCACTTTTGCCCATCATGTGAAAAGAGCGGGAATTGTGAACTTCAGGCATTAGCATACAGATTTACGATGATGGTTCCACGTTTTCCTTTCGTTTTCCCGATTAGAACTATAGACGGTTCCAATCCTAAGATTATCAAAGATCAAAATCGATGCATACTGTGCAAAAGATGTATACGTACGATTAAAGATGAAGAGGGTCGCAGCCTGTTTGCTTATAGACGAAGAGGTCACCATGTGGAAGTTGTTCTGGATAAAGAATTAGGAGCTAATATTTCAGATGAATTAGCCAATCAAGCAATGGAAATTTGTCCGGTTGGATCTATTATTTATAAAGAACAAGGTTTCAAAACACCTATAGGAAAAAGGAAATATGATACAAATCCTATCGGTAGTGAAATTGAAAACAAATAAAGAGGAAAAAAATGATTAAACCTATTGTAGCTACCACATCTTTGGCAGGATGCTTTGGATGTCATATGTCTTTCCTGGATATAGATGAAAGAATCTTGGATCTTATTGAACTTGTTGAGTTTAATAAATCGCCAATTGATGATATTAAAACGTTTACAAAAAAATGTGACATTGGACTTATTGAAGGAGGATGTTGTAATAGCGAGAATGTTCACGTTTTGAAAGAATTTCGGAAGAATTGTAAAATTCTGATTTCGTTTGGGGAATGTGCCATCATGGGCGGATTACCAGCTTTACGAAATGGAATACCTGTGAAAGAATGTATTGATGAGGCCTATCTTAATGGACCAACTGTCAGATTAAACACAGAGAAAATCCTCCCTAATGATGATGAACTTCCCATGATACTGGATAGAGTATATCCTTGTCATGAGTTGGTGAAGATTGATTATTTCCTGCCTGGATGTCCTCCAAGTGCTGACCTTATTTGGAATGCATTGGTTGCATTAGTCACAGGAGATGAGATGAATCTTCCTTACGAAGTTGTAAAATTTGATTAATCTTAATGTAGAAAGATGACAAAGAAAATCACTATAGAACCAGTAACAAGAGTGGAAGGTCACGGAAAGGTTACTATTCACATGGATGAAAATTTAAAAGTAACTCAATCCCGACTTCATATTGTTGAGTTTCGTGGATTTGAGCGCTTTGTTCAAGGAAAACCATATTGGGAAATGCCTGTTTTGGTTCAAAGACTTTGCGGAATTTGTCCTGTTAGTCACCATTTAGCAGCTGCAAAAGCATTGGATGTTATTGTTGGTGCTGGATATGGAGAAGGATTAACTGCCACAGGTGAAAAAATGAGGAGATTAATGCATTATGGACAAATGTTCCAATCGCATTCTTTGCATTTCTTTCATTTAACCTCTCCTGATTTATTATTCGGTTATGATGCAAATCCAGCAGTAAGAAATGTGATTGGTGTTGCTATGGAATTTAAAGATCTGGCAGTGCAAGGAGTAATGATGAGAAAATATGGACAGGAAATCATCAAAGCAACTGCAGGGAAAAAAATTCATGGTACAGGGGCTATTCCTGGTGGAATTAACAAAAACCTTTCACTAGAAGAAAGAGATAATTTCTTGCATGGAGCTGATCCATTGAACATTGATCAAATGATTACATGGGCTCAGGGAGCATTGGATTTCTTCAAAGGATATCACAAAGGCAATGCTGAGTTTATTGATAATTTCTCCTATTTCGATTCAAACCATTTGAGTTTGGTTCGGAAAGATGGTGCTTTAGATCTTTATCATGGTGTAATCAGGGCCGTTGATGCTCAGGGTAATCGCATACTTGATGATGTTGATTATCAGGATTATAATAAGTATATCGAGGAAGAAGTAAGAAATTGGAGTTACATGAAATTCCCTTATCTCAAGCATCTTGGTAAAGAAAAAGGCTGGTACAGAGTGGGTCCATTAGCACGTTTAAATACATGTGACTTTATTCCTTCTCCACTTGCTCAAAAAGAATTTGAAGAGTACAAAGCATATACCAATGGAAAACCCAATAATATGTGTATGCATATGCATTGGGCACGCCTGATTGAAACGCTTCACTCTGCAGAAATGATGAAGGAATTACTGAATGATCCTGATTTACAAGGAAATGATTTAGTAACCAAAGGTGAAAAGATTAAAGAGGGTGTTGGTGTTATTGAAGCTCCACGAGGTACATTATTCCATCATTATAAAATTGATGACAACGATCAAGTGGAAATGGCTAATCTTATTGTATCGACAACAAATAATAATCAACCTATGAATAATGGGGTGAATTTTGTTGCCAATGCCATGATGAATAATCAAACGGAAATTACTGAACCGATGATGAATGCAGTGGAAGTAGTTATCAGAGCTTACGATCCTTGTTTGAGTTGTGCAACACATGCCATGGGTAAAATGCCTTTGGAAATATCACTTTTCAATAAGGATGATATTTTAATTGATCGAAAAATAAAGTAATTCAGCAATGTCTGAACTATTAATTTATGGATATGGAAACCCAGGTCGTCAGGATGATGGTCTGGGTAACTCATTTATTGAAGAATTGGATAAGTGGGTTGAAGCAAACAAACTGTCTCATATTTCTACAGATAGCAACTATCAGCTAAACATTGAAGATGCCGATGCTATTAAGGATAAACAAGTAGTTTTATTTGTTGATGCATCCATTGAAGAAATTGATGACTTTTGTATCTCCAGAGTTGAATCATCCGATTCGACCATAGAATTTACGATGCATGCTGTTTCTACTTCATTTGTATTAGACCTTTGCCAGAAGGTGTATAATAAAAGTCCTAAAACCTATTTGTTACACCTGAAAGGATATGAATGGGATTTTGCAGAAGGCTTAACAGATAAAGCCAAGGCAAATATGGACAAAGCTTTACGCTTGATACAAACTGTTATTCAGGAGAATGATACAAACAAAATCTGCTCTGAATTGGATAAATTGATTGCTGAGAAGCCCTGCCCTTAAAATTATAACATTAATCCTAGAATTCATCATCCTGAACTTGATTCAGGATCTTATTGCCATTTGCCTTGTTGGTGTTGTCACCAACAATATGAAATTAGTTTAACTAGTTTGGTAATATGTTGAGAATGCCAAATTGCGTATTTGGTTAATAAGCATCGTGAGATTCTGAACTACTCAACCTCAAGCCCTTTAACCAAGTCACTCAGGTCAATACCCGTACTTTCAGCTTTCTTTTTAACAATAGCAAGTTGATTATTTAGTTCATCTCCAATATTCTTGCTTTCAATTTTCCAGATATCATGCGCTTTCAGAATCAGCTCCTTGTCGAAACGTATAAATTGATAGGCATCTTTAATATTCCCCAATTTTGAGAGTAAACTTGCGATCTCATGATCTTTATCTTTTATACGAGCTATGAGTTCAATTCGTTGAGAATAGTTTGTGTATAAATCAATTTCTATTTCGAGTGCATTTGCAAATGCACAAATGATTTGTAAATAGGTGTCATCTCTGTCAATCATACGCTGGTTTAATTATAGTCCTAAAAACTGAATGGCAAAACCTGATAGAAATATAATTCCTCCGGCAATGGCATGGGTATATCGCTCTACTTTACCAATATTGAGAAATTTAACTCCTTTTGTGAGTAAAACTACCACAACTAACATGGTCGAAATTGTAACAACAGCAAAAACTGCTGCAACAAAAACCACACCCCAAGTATTGGATTCAGCAGCTGGAAACATAAGCATAGGAATAAGGGGTTCGCAAGGTCCTAAAACAAAAATCAGGAATAATATCCAAGGTGTAATGTTTTTTTTGTGAACATGATCATGCTCTTCTTCATGCGTATGTTCATGGGTATGAAGCTCGCCATCATGTATATGAACATGCTTGTGCGGTTTGTTTTTAATGGCTCTGTATATACCCCAGACCATGTAGGCAAAGCCAAAAACAATAAAGGCCCATGCTGCCAGACTCCCCCTAACCGATTCGAAACCTGTTAATTTATTAATTCCGATTCCTAAGCCAATTCCCAGTGATCCAACAATAATGGAGCTCCCTACATGTCCAACTCCACATAAAGCTGTGATAATTATTGTTTTATACATTTTCCATTGACGAGCCTTGGCCATTACAATAAAAGGTAGATAATGATCTGGACCTAAAATAGTGTGTACAAATCCTAAGGCAGCAGCACTTCCTGCTAAAATTAATATCTCGTTAGTCATTTTTTTTCTGTTATGTTGATAATTCCATTTCCATTCAATTGCATGTACATGCTTGAATTACATATTAAGCAATAATTCCTGTTTTCTATTTTAATTATTCGACTGGCCATTATGGATTCTCCACACCCATCACAAACTATACTTTCATGTGATGGTGCATATGATGGGACTTCCACTTTGACTTCTTCGACTTTGAAGATTTTATCAAATTCTAAATCTAAAACTGCAAACGCAGCTTTTTTTCCATACTTTTTGAATTTTTTTACGTCCTCAGGATTTCTGCTTTGCTCTTTAACGACACTTTTATACTCACCTGAAAATTCTTGAGTAACTTTTTTTATGTATTCTTTTGAATTTACCAGAGTTGAAATGCGAATGCCTTTCCCATCTCTTTTTGCTAAAGTAAAAGCTGTTTTCCCTAAATCTTTAAATACCAGCGCATTATTTCCAAATGTGCATCCAGTCACAAACTGAATGCCGTCTGAAAAACAATTGTTTGTTTCAGTAATGGCCATGAGATCTTCTAAGCCATCAGATTTGCCTATTAGCTGCTTCATTGCAAATTGTCCTGCCATCACGCCTATTGCTAAACCCGGACAGTAATGTCCATGAAGTTTTGCAGCCTGCTTCAATAACTTCGGCAGATTGTCCTTTTCAATTTGTTTTTCTATTTTTTTTCTTGGGCTCATCATTTAGAATTTTAGGCTGAAGTCATTACTAATTCTCCATGTCTGATTCCCTTAATAGCAATCAGTTTGTCAGCCAGTTCCGTGAGTTTTCCTGCTGCTCCTTTAACCGCAATGGTCTCCAAACAGTTATCATGATTTAAATGAACATGCTGAACCGATAAAATCAGATCATGAAAATCGTGTTGAAGGGAAGTGGATTGCGTTTGCAAATCTCTTTTATGATGATCGTAAACAAGAACGATAGCACCAGCAACAATGTCATTGTCTTTCCATTTTTTTTCAACCTCTGTTTTTTGAATCAGTAACCTGATTGCTTGAGACCTATTGGGAAAATGATTCTCGATGACATATTGATCCAACTTGTTTAACAAATCTTCTTCAAGCGAAACACCAAATCTTTTTACTTTCATCGTCATTTATTATTAGTTGTTTGTTACCATTAGTTAGCTTTTCAAAGCCTCTGACCTCATGGTTTTATGAATTTTTATTAGAAAATTTTCACGAATGCCAGATTAATGGTAGCAATAATATTTTAATCGTAACACAAATATACATCTCTGTTATTTAAATAACAACAAAATAATACTTATTTAATAATCTTATTTAGTAGTTAAAAAGTGTTTATAAGATTGTCTTGAAATTGCCTAAAGTTGATTTAATTTTGAAAAAATATCTGTATAATTCATGATTCGACTTAAATTTTTAGCTGTATTATTCTTCCTTTTCATGACGCAACTTTATGGTGATAATTTGCCTGTCTACAGTAGTTTCTTTTCCGATGAGGCTTGTCGAATAAATTTCTATTTAGGTGGTAGCCATGATAGCCAGTTTGTTGAAATAGTTCAAGTACGTAAAATTAAACAATGGGGTGGTTCAAAAACCATCCTTATCGATCCTTTGAATTATGGTAATTATCGGATACGGATTTATGATTTGAAAACTGCAAGTTTAATTTTCCAAAAAGGATTCTCTACCTTGTTTGAAGAGTGGCAGATGACAGCAATAGCGAAAGATACAGTCCAGTTATTCGAGGAATCTGTTTTGTTTCCTTTTCCCAAATTTCCTGTGAATGTTGTTATTCAAGTTCGAAATCCTGATAATTCTTTTACTACTTTAAAAGAGTATAATGTAATACCTGAGGATGGACGAATAAAACAAGATGAGCTTATTATACCATATAAGTATATTATTAAAAATGGTGACTCACATAAAAAAATAGATATCGTTTTTCTTGCAGAAGGATATACAAAAGAGCAGCGATCTAAATTCTTGAAAGATGTTAAATTTCATGCAAAAAAGCTTTTAAAGACTAAACCTTATAAAAAGTATAAAAATGATTTTAATGTTGTGGCTTTAGAAACATGGTCAAATAATACGGGGACTGATTTTCCTCAATATTTTCATATTGAAGATACACACTTTGATTGCGGGTTTAATACTTTTGGTAGCGAGCGATATTTAATGACAAATAGCTATTGGAAAGTTGTTGAAGCAGCTTCTGTTGTTCCCTACGATCAGATAGTTATTCTCGTTAACTCCGATGAATATGGTGGAGGTGGAATCTACAATCACTATGCAAGCTTTACTTCAGATAATAAAATGTCAGACTTTGTTTTAAGTCATGAGTTTGGACATTCATTTGCCGGACTTGCTGATGAATATGTTGGTAATCATCCTTATGCAGAAAAGATGTCGCTGGAGGTAGAACCTTGGCATGCTAACGTTACAACATTACAAGATTTTAGTTCAAAATGGAAGGATATGGTTGATTCACAAACACCTATTCCAACTGTTGCAAATTTGTTTGGAAAAAACGTAATTGGAGCATATGAAGGAGCTGCCTATTTGGAAAAAGGTGTTTACCGTGCGCAGTATAATTGCTCTATGCGATCAGTTATTCGTGATCAATTTTGCCCTGTTTGTTCCAAAGCAATTGTGCAAATGATTAAGCTAAACACATTTTAGTTTTATTTCGGGCATTATTAATATATAGCTTGTTTGTTTATTTTGGAAAATGATTAAATTGCCATAACACTATTTTAGTTACACAATTAAAAATAAATCGATGTCGTTTGAATTACCAAAACTTCCTTATGGGAAAAATGAATTAGCGCCTGTTATCAGTGAAAATACAATTGATTTTCATTATGGTAAACATCATCAGGCATATGTCACTAATCTGAATAAACTGATTGCAGGGACTGAATTTGAAAACATGACTTTGGAAAGTATAATTTTAAAGTCAGATGGAGGCATATTTAACAATGCTGCACAAGTTTGGAATCATACATTTTATTGGGAAGGATTTGCCCCAAATGCTGGTGGAGAACCAACAGGAAAAATTGCTGAGATGATTAATGAAGCTTTTAGTTCCTTCGATGAATTTAAAACTCAATTTGCTACAGCAGGTGCTACTCAATTTGGATCGGGCTGGGCTTGGTTAGTTTTAACTATGGAAGGTAAACTTGAAATTACAAAAACGGCTAATGCTGAAAATCCTATGACAAAAGGTTTAAAACCTTTATTGACCTGTGATGTGTGGGAGCATGCCTATTATTTAGATTATCAAAACCGCAGACCAGATTACATTTCAGAATTCTGGAAATTAGTTGATTGGGATAAGGTAAACAGCAGACTATAATTAAAATTCAAGACCTGTTAGGTTGAACAAAACCTAACAGGTCGAAATATTTTAGCACTTACTACCTTGCGCCCTTTTTGGTGTTATCACCAAAAAAATTATTGAATGAAAGTCTTGCAGTTGAGAACACCAGCAAGGGCGAACAGCACAATAAGAAAACAAAAGCCCTGCACTGGTCGAAGTTTGCAACTTCGACCATTCTAACTCCAACCAAGGCATTCCTCTGAGAATTATTTCCTTGAGTTTTTGAGATAAAACGGTTTAAGTTGCAAACTTAAACCAGAAGTGGTCATCTTATTCTCGTCTCTTGCAAGATTTGATACTCCACACTTTTAATTCTTCACTTCACACTTTCTTTCTGGTACACCCTTTGCATTAACAAGAATGATTCTAAATTAAAAATTTATCAAATTAAACAAATAATAAAATGGCTTTTGAATTACCAAAACTCGATTATGCTTTTGATGCATTAGAACCACATATTGATGCGCGTACCATGGAAATACATCATGGGAAACATCATGCTGCTTATGTTAACAATTTGAATGCAGCATTGGAAGGAACTGATGACATAAATAAAGACATTGAAGACATTATTAAAAATATTTCAAAATATCCGGTAGCAGTTCGCAACAATGGTGGTGGACATTTCAATCATACATTATTCTGGAAAATATTGTCGCCCAAAGGAGGCGGACAACCTACCGGATTATTAAATGATGCAATTATTTCAGAATTTGGATCATTTGACACTTTTAAAGAAAAGTTCAATAAAGCTGCTGCCACACGTTTTGGCTCAGGTTGGGCTTGGTTGTCAGTCGATAACAATAAGAAATTATGTGTATGCTCTTCAGCAAATCAAGATAATCCATTAATGGACACCGCTGATTGCAAAGGAACACCAATTTTAGGATTGGATGTTTGGGAACATGCTTATTATTTAAATTACCAGAACCGCAGACCAGATTATATTTCATCTTTCTGGAATGTTGTGAACTGGAAAGCCGTTTCTGAAAGATATCAGAAGTTGGTAAAATAGTTTAAACGAATAGATTATTTATTTAACGTCATTGCGAGCGAAGCGAAGCAATCTCCTTTTAAGGTGCAGATTCTTTCAATATTCCTTCTTTCGCAATGGCGTTTTTATTATTGCTTTTCAAATGTTATTCCATTCAAAATTTCTCATCTTTGAAGCTTTAAAAGAATAACTCTTCGAATAAGTATAGAAATGTCAGAGCATAAGAATTATATTGAACACGAAGGAATTGTAATTAAAACTACTACTTCACAAGTAGATGTCCAGATTATTGTTAAATCAGGCTGTGCAGGTTGTCATGTCAAAGGTGCTTGTAATTTATCCGACATGGAGGAGAAAGTTATTGAAGTAAAAAATCCTCCAAATGAGTTTAAAATTGGAGAAAAAGTACTTGTAGGTATGGAAAGTGCGATGGGATACAAAGCACTATTTTTAGGTTATTTGTTTCCTTTCATCATAATTCTTTTAACTCTGATTGGCGGCATGTCTGTTTTTCAAGAAGAAGGCATTGCAGCAGGAGTCGCTTTGGCTTTTACAGCTCTTTATTATATGGTCATTTACTTTTTTAAAGATCATTTGAAAAAAGTATTCCGATATCGAATAAATAAAACCTCTTATTTATAGTATTTTACGTTCTCTTCATTAATCTTCAAGTTACTTATTATTAAGACTTAATATAATCAATTATATTAATTTTTGATGATAGCTATTGTTTATATATTTGCGCCCGAAGTAATGTAAATAATCAGTTATTTAACGATAATTTAAAGATAAAGAAGTGAACGATATTATCCTTTATGCTGTTGTCTCTTTAGGCGCAATAGGAGTAATTGCAGCTATTATCCTCTTTTTTGTTGCTCAAAAATTTAAAGTAATTGAAGATCCCCGGATAGACGAAGTTGAAGAAGTGCTTCCTGCTGCAAATTGTGGGGGGTGTGGTTTTGCCGGTTGTCGAAATTTTGCTGAGGAAATAGTTAAGGCTGGCAACATGGAAGGCTTTAACTGTCCGGTTGGTGGAGCTGATCTCATGACAGATGTTGGCAAAGTGTTAGGATTAGAGGCCGAACTCAAAGATCCTGAAATAGCTGTGTTGCGTTGCAATGGCTCTTGCGAGAATTCTCCTCAAAAAGCACAATATGATGGTGTTCAATCTTGTTTTGTGGCGAACGCCTTGTTTTCTGGAGAAGGTGGTTGTGCCTTTGGCTGTCTGGGTTGTGGTGATTGTGTAGAGGCTTGTGATTTTGATGCCATGTATATGGATAAGGAAACAGGTCTTCCAGTTGTGAAAGAAAATTGTATTGCATGTGGAGCTTGTGTGAAAGCTTGCCCAAGAGATATTTTAGAATTAAGAAAGCGCAACAAAAAGGAAAGACGAATTTTTGTATCCTGTGTAAATAAGGAAAAAGGTGGACCAGCCAAAAAGAATTGTTCAGTTGCTTGTATTGGATGTGGCAAATGCCAGAAAGTATGTAAGTTCGATGCAATAACCATTGAGAATAATTTAGCCTATATTGATCCGATAGCCTGCAAGCTTTGTCGGAAATGTGCACCTGAATGTCCTACTAATGCTATTTGGGAAGTTAATTTTCCACCTAAAAAAGAAAGACCTGTTGTTGAAGTAAAAACTGATGCAGCAACTAAATCAGCAGATGTTACTACAGAAAAAGTTGCTCCGCAAAAGATAGAAAAAACAGAAAATGATATTGCCGTTAAAGAATCACCAGATTTGAAGGAAACTAACGATAATAAGGAAAATACTGAATCATAATTCGATTAAGTAAAAGAAAAATATGGTTTTAAAAACATTTAAACTTGGAGGTGTTCATCCACCAGAAAATAAAATTTCAGCTGCTAAGTCAATCGAAATTTTAGCTATACCTGCCAGAGTTTCAATTCCTGTTAGTCAGGTACTTGGAGCTCCTTCAACTCCTATTGTTAAAAAAGGAGATATGGTAAAAGTGGGTCAGTTAATAGCCAAAGGAGAAGCCTTTATTTCTGCCAATGTCCATTCATCTGTTTCTGGTAAAGTTCTGAAAATAGATGATGTTTTGGATAGCAGTGGTTATCGTAAAAGTTCTGTTGTCATTGATGTAGATGGCGATGAATGGATGGATGGCATTGATACATCGGAAGAAATTATTAGGGATATCAGTAGTTTGCAACAGGCTGACATTATTGAAAAAATTAAAGCAGCTGGTATTGTAGGATTAGGAGGCGCAACATTTCCATCCCACGTGAAACTAATGGTTCCAAAAGGTAAAGTGGCTGAGGTTCTTATCATAAATGGAGTTGAGTGCGAACCTTATTTAACGGCTGATCATCGTTTAATGCTCGAGAAAGGCGAGCAATTACTAATTGGAATCCAGATTTTGATGAAAGGTTTGGGGGTAGATAGAGCAATAATTGGTATTGAAAATAATAAAGCAGATGCCATCGATCATTTAAATAATTTGACTGCCAATTACCCAGGTGTTTCAGTTCAACCACTCAAAGTTCAATATCCCCAAGGTGGTGAGAAGCAATTGATCAAAGCCTGTATCAACAGAGAAGTTCCAAGTGGGAAATTGCCAATTGAAGTAGGTGCTGTTGTAAATAATGTAGGAACTGCTTTTGCCGTTTATGAAGCTATTCAAAAAAATAAACCATTAATAGAGCGTATTGTTACTGTAACAGGAAAATCTTTAACTGAAACGGCAAACTTCATGGTTCGTATTGGTACGCCAATTTCAGATCTAATCGAAAAAGTTGGTGGTTTGCCCGAAGACACGGGTAAAGTTATCAGTGGTGGTCCAATGATGGGAAAAGCACTTAACTCTGTTGATGCAGCTGTTGTTAAAGGTACATCTGGAATTCTAATAATAAATAATACTGAGGCAAAACGCAGTCAAGCCGTTAATTGTATTCGTTGCGGGAAATGTACGACTGTTTGCCCCATGGGCTTAGAGCCATTTTATCTTTCTCAAGTAGCCAAAATGGAGAATTTTGACGCTGCCGAAAAAAATAGAATTATGGATTGTATTGAATGTGGTTCATGCATGTTTATTTGCCCTTCATACAGGCCATTACTCGATTATATCCGTTTAGGAAAATCAAAGGTTGGTAAAATAATGAGATCAAGACAAAACTAATGAGCAATAAAATATTAACAGTTTCTCCCTCTCCTCATGTACATGGTAACCAAAGTGTACCGAGGATTATGTGGGGTGTGGTGATTGCCATGATACCAGCCATGCTGGTTTCAGTATATTTCTTTGGATTAGAAGCTCTTCGTGTAACATTAATCGCAGTTGCAGCCAGTATTGTATGTGAATACCTGATTCAGAAATACTTAATTAAAGGGCCTTCAACAATTGGAGATGGTTCTGCAATTATTACAGGTATTTTACTTGCCTTTAATGTACCATCTAATTTGCCTTGGTGGATAATTGTTATAGGAGCAATTGTGGCCATAGGCATGGGTAAAATGTCATTTGGAGGATTGGGAAAAAATCCATTTAATCCAGCTTTAGTCGGACGTGTATTTCTTCTGATATCTTTCCCTGTACATATGACTTCTTGGCCAGTTGCTAAACCATTATTTGGTGGTATGGCTACCGATGCAGTTTCTGGAGCTACCTTTCTTGGTAACATCAAAGAACAAATGGGTGCAATCAAAGAAGGCTTAACTTCTGTCGGAGAGATCATTGCAAAAGGAATCCCTCAATACAATGAAGCAGGTGAATTAGTTTCTCATCAGATTACAGATTATACCCAATTACTATTTGGGCATATGGGAGGTTCGTTAGGTGAAATATCCGTTATTGCACTCCTGATAGGAGCAGTCTTCATGTTATTCCGTAAAATTATAAGCTGGCATATTCCTGTTGCCTATTTAGGCTCTGCAATTATTTTATCTGGCATTTTATGGCTGGTTGATCCTAGCCTTTATTTAAATCCTGTTTATCATTTATTAGCAGGAGGGATGATGTTAGGTGTTTTCTTTATGGCTACCGATATGGTCAGTTCTCCTATGTCCACAAAAGGTCAGTTAGTTTTTGGTATTGGATGTGGGGTTTTAACAATCATTATTCGAGTATTTGGTGCTTATCCAGAAGGAGTTTCATTTGCTATTCTCATTATGAATGCTTTTGTACCATTAATTAACCGTGGTTTTAAACCTGCCAAGTTTGGCGAAACAATTAAAGCTTAATTGGAAACTTATTATATCTAAATAAGATGGCAAGTAAAAAAGAATCAACATTTGTTTCAATGACATTAACATTGTTTATTGTGACAGCTGTAGCAGCCTTCGCCTTGGGTGGAGTATATAATCTCACAAAAGACAAAATTAAAGCATCAAAAGCGCAAAAAGTTACCGATGCAATTACAAAAGTATTACCTGAATTTGATCGGGTTGAATCAACAGGTTTCGTTGAAAAAGGCGAATTGGTCAAGAGTATTTATAAAAGAGATCCGGTTGCAGATACCATTACCTTGTATAAGGCCTATAAAGGAGAAGAATACATTGGTACGGCAGTTAAAACGTATACAACTTTAGGTTTTAGCGGAAAATTTTGGATAATGGTTGGTGTTGATGCTGAAGGAAAAATATATAATACAGCAGTTGTTGAGCATTTTGAGACACCTGGTTTAGGTGATAAAATGGATGAATCTAAGTCTAAGTTCCCATTGCAATTTATTGGAAAAGATCCGAACGTTTTTGCCATAAGCGTGAAAAAGGATGGTGGAGAAGTGGACGCTATTACTGCTGCTACCATTAGCTCACGAGCATTTTGTGATGCTGTTAATCGTGCATTTGATGCTATAAAAAGTGTGGGAGGAAATGAATAATGAGTATGAAAGAAACATTAACAAAAGGTTTTTTTAAGGAGAATCCCGTATTTATTTTATTACTGGGATTATGTCCTACATTAGGTGTTACAACATCAGCAGCAAACGGTCTTGGAATGGGCTTGGCAACAGCTTTTGTGCTTATTATGTCTAACCTGGTGGTCTCTCTTATTAAGAGTCAAATTCCTGACAAAGTCAGAATTCCTGCTTTCATCGTTATCATCGCATCTTTTGTAACGATTGTCGATTTGGTTATGAATGCTTACGTTCCTGCATTACATGCTCAACTGGGTTTATTCATTCCATTAATTGTTGTTAACTGTGTTGTATTGGGAAGGGCTGAGGCTTTTGCATCTAAGAATACAGTCTTTAGTTCCATGATTGATGGATTAGGAATGGGCCTAGGATTTACATTCGCCTTAACATTATTGGGTGCTGTGCGTGAAATTCTTGGATCAAGTGCTCTATTTGGATTCAATATTCCTATCTATCCATTAGATGAAGGAGGAAGTCCAATCACCATGATCGTATTTGTTTTGGCGCCAGGTGCATTTATTGGACTGGGTTATTTAATTAGCATAATGAACAAAATATCTAAATCATAAATAGATGGAAATATTAACAATAATCATACTTGCCGTATTTGTAAATAACATTGTACTGGCTCAGTTTCTTGGGATTTGTCCATTTATTGGTGTTTCTAAGAAAATTGATACGGCTATAGGAATGAGTGGTGCAGTATTATTTGTGATGACTCTTGCAACCATTGTTACTTACATAATTCGATATTATGTTTTGGAGCCTTTTGGATTAGAGTTTCTGCAAACAATTAGTTTTATTCTTGTTATTGCAGCATTGGTTCAAATGGTTGAAATTATCTTGAAAAAAGTAAGCCCTACTTTATTTCAGGCTTTAGGTATTTTCTTACCACTTATCACAACAAATTGTGCAGTACTTGGTGTTGCTATCTTAACGATCAATGGAAATTATAGCCTGATTGGCGGAGTTGTTTATGCAATTGCCAATGCAATCGGATTTGGTCTTGCTCTGATAATTTTTGCTGGAATCAGAGAGCATTTAGATTTAATGGAAGTTCCAAAAGGAATGCGTGGTGTACCGATCTCATTTATTGTAGCAGGTATTTTAGCATTGGCATTTATGGGCTTTGCTGGCATCGTATAAAAATCAATTTCTACATATTGAAGGCTTATTTGATCATATCAAATGAGCCTTTTTTTTGTAAAAAAAGATATTAATAAGTAAAAAATATATCCTTGCAGTTTTAGAAAAATTTCTCTTCTATTTTGATTTTTTTAAACAAGGAAAACACTTTTCTAAAAATAATTTTCACATTCTCAGAATTAATAGAATCGTACTAATATCAGTCTAATCACTAGTTATGGTATTTGTTTATGTTAAGAAATAATATTTGCTATTATCTAAATTGTAGTGTGTATAACTACCTGTAAACTAGTTTTATATCTGATTATTGTTTAAAATTCAGGGTCTTGTTAAAACAACGACACTGTTGAATTAATAAGCAGCTGTTGAAAAAATATACAAAACTATTGTATAGTATGGCGGGTAAGGCTTTCGGGCTAATAAATTACTTAACTGTAAATATATTCATCAATTCTTTTTGTAAATAAATTAAACAAGTGTATTCGTAATGCATAGTAAATCAATGCTTTGAGTTCGTATTTTGTCAATGGCATTGTAGTTGAAATCCAATTTCTAAGAATAGAAAAACAATGGAATAATGCACCTGATTTTATTAACAACATATTAATCTAGAAATAATGAAAAATATAGTCTTTTTATTTATTGGTTTTTTTCTGCTAATCAGTAATCATGTCAGCAGCACAAATGACCTCAAGAATATCTCTGAAATGAAAGGTACAATAGATATTTATTGTACAGCAGATTTATATGCACTTGCATGCCAGTTAACCGATGAATTTTGTATACAGAATCCGGGGATTAAATTTAATGTTATCAAAGAAACTGAAACAACAAAAGATAGAATTTTCAGTGACCGAAACAGCATTATCCTAAGCTCTGATTATAATTATTTTGATCCAAAAGATAAGGATGCTTGGAAAACAATTATTGGTCGACATGTAATTGTACCAATCATCAATGCAGATAACCCATTCATTGAATTATTGAATGAACAAGGCCTTTCTGCTGAAGATATGAAAGCTCTTGTCAATAATCCTGTTGAAAGTACATGGGGATCAATACTTGGTAACGGACACGATGCTCCAATCAATTGCTATATTCTTAAAGATGAATCTATTATTTCAACGGTATTAAGCTTTATGAATACAAGTAAATCATCGTTTAATGCTCAGAAAATTGGTAATAGTAAAAAATTGATTCGCACGGTTCAACATGATCCTTACGCAATTGGTTTTTGTAATTTGACTGATATAATAGATGTAAATAGCCAAAACATTGTCGATCATATCAAACTATTACCCATTGACAAGAATGGAAATGGTCTGCTTGACTACATGGAAGAAATTTACACCGACCTTAATGTCTTCACTCGTGGAGTATGGATTGGTAAATATCCAAAATCATTATTCAACAACCTGTATTCAATATCTCCAGTTAAACCAAAGAATGAGATTGAACTTGCTTTTTTGAAGTGGGTTTTAGTTGATGGCCAAAAGTATTTTTTACCCGCAGGATATACAGATCTCGTTATAAACGAACGAAGTTCTTATGTAGATAAATTGGCGGAGACTAAAATTAATTTAAGTCCAATAACTGAAAAAGCATCAAATTCTACATTAAAGATAATCGTAATTATGGTATTGAATTTAGCTGTGATCCTAATCGTATTGGCTGGATTCAATTTTCTTAGAAATAGAAGTGACGTAGTATCTGTTTCAAAATCCAAATTAGCAGCTGTTTTTACAAAAGAAACAGTATTGGTTCCAGAGGGAATTTTATATGATAGAACGCATACATGGGCCCATAGGGAAAAAGAAGGCTTGGTACAAATGGGCATTGATGATTTTCTGCAACGAATAACGGGGCCAATAACTCGATTAAAACTGAAGAATACAGGAGATAAGGTTAAAAAGGGTGACCAAATTCTTTCACTCATCCAAAACGGCAAGCAGATAAATATTTACGCACCTATTTCTGGAATTATTAAAGAATATAATAAGGAGCTTATCACAAATTCAGCTTTAATAAATTCAAGTCCTTATACAGATGGGTGGGTTTATTTAATTGAGCCAACAAATTGGGAAAGAGAAAATAAGTTTTTTATCATGACAGAAAAATATAATGCATGGTTGAGTAAAGAGTTTTCCAGACTTCGAGATTTTCTTGGTGAAACATTGAATCCAAAATCGAAAGACTACGCACATATCGTACTTCAGGATGGAGGTGAGTTAACCGAAGGAATTCTGGAGAATCTTGGTCCTGAAGTTTGGGAAGATTTTCAAACTTCATTTATCGATACTGCACAAACAAGAACCGTGTAATTTCCTGACAAACCTTTATGTCAGGTATACAAATAGCCCGAGCAAACCATTTAATATTATGTAAAGAATTGAATTTATTAACAATACAAAAATCAAAATAATGGGTATTAATCGAAGAAATTTTTTAAGAACATTGGGAGTTACCGGTGCCACACTTGCATGTGGTAAAGGCTTAACTGCTGAAAAAGAGGACTCGAGTGATATAGAATTTTATGGGATTTTATATGATTCAACACGATGTATGGCTTGTCAGAATTGTGAATACGCCTGTTCTGATCAATATGAATTGCCCTATTCGAAGACTTTTCCAGAAGTAGGTCTTGTTCGAAAAACTGATGAAACAACACGCGTTGTTATTAATAGTTACGAAACTTCAGAAGGAGAACAGTACATCCGACATGCCTGCAATCATTGTAATAGTCCTGCGTGTGCTTCGGCCTGTTTGACAAAAGCCATGTATAAAACTCCTGAGGGCCCTGTAATATGGCAGGAAGATAAGTGTATGGGCTGTCGTTCTTGCATGATAGCTTGTCCTTTTGATGTTCCCAAATTTGAGTACAATAGTCCGAATCCAAAAATTCAGAAGTGCAGGATGTGCTACGAATTAGTAAAAGAAGGAGGAATACCTGCATGCGTAGATTCTTGTTTGTATGATGCTTTGAAATTCGGAAAAAGAAGGGATTTATTGGAAGAGGCTAACAAGCGGATATACACCAACCCTGATCGATATGTTCACAGCATTTATGGAGAACATGAAGTGGGAGGCACGGGTATTCTTTATCTTGCTTCAGCTCCATTCGAGGAGTTGGATCTTAAAACCAATCTAGGTTCAAAAGCATATCCAGAACACAATAAAACATTTCTATCCTCTGTGCCAGCCGTACTAATCTTATGGCCAGCTTTTTTGCTTGGGTTAAATAATTCCCTGGTAGAGAGAAAAAACAAAATAGCAAAAGATAAAATGAACTAACATGAAAAATGAAAAGAAAACAGGTGTTATAAAATTCATGTTACATGAATTGAAACCTAAAGGAAAAATAATAACTCCATTTAATGTTATTTCAGCAATAACAATAATTGCAGCAGCTGTAATTCTTTATATAAGATTTACAAAAGGTTTGGGTGCTGTAATACATGCTTCTCAAGATGCACCTTGGGGCTTATGGATTAATTTTAACGTAATTACGGGAGTAGCCTTTGCTGGAGGAGCTTTTGTTGTTACATTTCTGGTCTATATTCTAGGAATGGAAAAGTATCGCCCAATAGTAAGAGCAACTGTACTTTATGCTTTATTGGCATATGTTTTTTATGCAGGTGCATTATTGTTGGATCTCGGACGCCCCTGGAAAGTTATCAATCCTATAATTGGGAATTCATTTGGATTGAGTGCTGTACTGTTTTTAGTAGCATGGCATTTTATCCTATATATGGGCTCCTTGTTTATTGAATTTTATCCAACTGTCACCGAATGGCTAGGTCTGAAAAAACAAAGAAAAATTGCCGTTTCATTAACTTTAGCTGTTGTGATTTTTGGAATTACACTTTCTACTCTACACCAATCTGGACTAGGTGCTTTATTCCTAATGGCAAAGGCAAAGATTCATCCTTTATGGTATTCCCAGTTCATACCGATATTGTTTTTCATCTCAAGTATTTTTGCCGGATTATCATTGGTCATTATTCTGGAGAGCATAAATCAAAAAGTATTCAAAAATCTGATGTCGTTTGTATTTAAAAGTTCTCATAAGAGCATGTTAACTGGATTAGCAAAAACCTGCTCAATAAGCATGTTCGTTTATTTAGCTATGACATTGTTGGTTTTATTGCATGAGAAAAACGGAATGTATTTAAATACAAGTTGGGGGTATTGGTATTTGCTTGAAATCATTGGATTTGTTGCCTTACCGGCTACTTTATTTATGATTGGTTATAAGCGATTAAATATATTTCTTATTAGAACTGCAGCTATCATGACAGCTCTTGGTATAATTTTAAACAGGCTCAATATTTCCACTTTTTCATACCACTGGTACGAAAACACAATTCACTTTCCTACCTGGATGGAAGTAGTCGTCAGTGCAGCAGTTATTATGGTACAAATATTAGTATTTAGATGGATCGTAAGAAGAATGCCTGTTTATACAGATTCTCCTAGCTGGATAGCAAAGGAAACACATATTGAAACTTTAGAAAAAGGAAACTTAAAAGCAAAAAAATGGAAGGTTTTAGCAAAATAGATATATTTGATACCAAGGGAATCGAATATATATTTGTGATTGGATATTTATTAATTCTCATTGTTTTCTGGAAATTCTCCTCTAAACAAGTAACAAAAAAGATTCAAAAAGTGATTGGAAACCTCTCGGATAAAATTCTTAATATTCCTCAGGGATTATTCTATAATCAAACCCATACATGGTCTTTTCTCGAAAAATCGGGAAATGCAAAAGTTGGCTTGGATGATTTTCTACAACATATTACAGGCAAAATTGAATTTTCGATGCTTAAAAATGTTGGAGAGAAAATAAAAAAGGGGGAATTATTGACGATAATTGAACAAAATGGGAAGCAACTCCGTATTTTTTCACCAATATCAGGTGAGGTAATTAATACGAATTATATGCTTGCTGAAAATCCAGAATTACTTAATGATGATCCGTATGATGCAGGTTGGATTTATCAGATTAAGCCTAAAAATTGGATTGCAGAAACCAGTGGGTATTTTTTGGCTGAAGAAGCAACAAAATGGTCAAGAAAAGAGTTGGATAGGTTTAAGGCATTTGTTATGGGTAGCCCCATGAATAAATATGCTGCAGAACCAGTCTTAATGGTGCTGCAAGATGGAGGTGAGCTTCGTGATAACATCCTGACCGAGCTTCCAAAAGAGGTATGGGATGATTTTCAAGCAGAATTTCTAAATGTTTAACAATTATTTGGATTTTTGTTTCTAATAAGCTGAAACGATAAACAATTCTTTAATGTGTGATAATTGAGGCACATTATACCTTGAAGCCTGTTTTATTTCTACATTAATAAAATGATTAACTTTGTTAAAATGGGGCTTTGGGATAAAGACCCATTTTATACGTATTAGCTCTTGGTTTGGTTTTAGTATAAATCGAATAATGCTTACTGGAATTGATTAGTTTCTTTAGAAAAATATTAAAATTCCGATTAACAATTTATGGGCAGGTAGTTATTACCATAACAATTTTGTCTGTATTTGTCTTCATCTCTTTTGGTATTATTTTCCGATCTGTTAATGAAAAATATTTAGATACCGTAATCAAGCAAAATGGAAATAATATTGGGTCCATTGTAGAAGGAGCTTTGTATCATTCTATGCTTGAAAATGACAGAAGCTCATTGCAAAATACCTTGGATCTAATTAATACATTACCAGGTATTGAAGATGTTAATATTTATGATCATCATTATAATCTGGTTCACTCAACATTTGAATCAGACTCCATCGGTCATAACAACCCTAATTGCAAAGATTGTCATTCCAACATCAAAGACATGTTTCCACAGAAAGAGAAGTCGTTCAGGATATTAAGTTTTGATAGCGAATGTGATATGAGTCAAAAAAATTATGATTATAGACTCCTGCTCATACACTCACCCATATTAAATGAAAAATCATGCTATACCAGTTCATGTCATGCGCATAGTAGAAGTGATGAGGTATTGGGATCGTTCGTCATTCGAATTCCCTTAAATGATTTGGACACAGCAGTTGAGAAGTCTTCATCGGAATTTTTTATTTTGGCTGCTTTTGCTGTTATCCTACTACTATTTTCAATAATTTATATTTCAAGAAGAAAGATAATCATTCCTTTAAATTCGATAGTGCAAGCAAGTAGGGCTGTTTCTAAAGGTGATAAAAGCACCAGACTGGAGATAAAACCCAATACGCTCTATGATTTGAGAATGGTATCAAATGCTTTTAACGAAATGCTTGACAATCTTCAAGCAGCAACCAATGAATTGAAAAACTGGTCACAACAGCTTGAATATAAAGTTCAGCAAAAAACAGAAGAACTTTCAGAAATGCAGCATGAACTTGTTCATGTAGAAAGGATTGCATCATTAGGTAAATTATCATCCTCAGTTGCTCATGAGATTAATAACCCCTTGGCTGGAGTTTTAACCTATACCAAGTTAGTGCAGAAGCAATTAGCTAAACCGGATTTAGATGAAATCACAAAACTATCTATGTCAAAATATTTGAAAGTGATTGAAACTGAAACGAAGCGATGTGGCGAAATAGTAAAGGGCTTACTGGAATTTTCAAGAAAAGATGATTCAGATTTTGAAACCAAACATTTACACAAAATATTAGATGAGTCCTACGCATTAATGTCTCATCAGATGAAAATTGGTAATATTAGTTTTTTAACAGATTTCTCGGCTAAAAATGATTTAATCCACTGCAATAGAAACCAAATAAAGCAGGCATGTCTTGCCTTGTTGTTAAATGCGTCAGAAGCAGTACTCGAAAGTGCTGAAATTCTAATGAAAACAACAAATCCTGATGAAGATAGTATAAAAATAGAAATCAAAGATAATGGAGTAGGCATATCGGCTGAAGATTTAAAGCATGTTTTCGAGCCATTTTTCTCAGCTAAACAAAAAACAAATGGCATAGGATTGGGTCTGGCTATTGTTCATGGCATTGTTAAAAGTCATAATGCTACAATAGGTATTAATTCAGATTTTGGTAAAGGAACAACGATTTCAATAACAATACCCATTAAAAAAGACTAAATGATTTATACAGTAGGCTTCAAATAGATCCAGATTTTAATCAATGAGATATCCATGATATTTCATAACTGAAATTTATTTAACAAAACAATTGATTTAGGAAATTGGCAATGGCTTTGTTTAAATTCTCAATTAATAAAAGGAACATAATAAGTTCGTTTTTCAAAAAATATTTCAACTTTTATTCATCCATATATGGTCAGTCGGTAATTATACTGGCGATATTGGCTGTTTTTTTACTTTTATCCTTTGGTATCATTTTTAGAACTGTGAACAAGGAATACATGGAGAATATCATTCAGCAAAGTGGAAATAATGTGTGCATGTTTGTTGAAGGAGCTTTATATGAGTATATGCTGGAAAATGATAAAACAGCATTAACTAATATGCTCAATATAATTAATGAGATGCCTGGAATACAGGATGTGAATATGTATGATAATCAGGAAAAGCTTGTTTATTCCTCATTTTCTGAAGATGAATCAGGCCACAACGATCCAAATTGCATAAAATGTCACGAAGATATTACGACCATGTTTACACGTGATGAGAAGTCTTTCAGAATTATTAATGTCGAGAGCGAATGCAGTATGAGTCAATTGGATCATAACAGCAGACTCCTTCTGATAAAATCACCTATTTTAAATCAGAAATCTTGTTACACTGCATCTTGTCATGCACATAATAATAATGAAGATGTTTTGGGTTCATTTGTCATTAGGATTCCTTTAGAAGAATTGGATGCTAATTTGAATAGATCCTATATTTTGGCAATAATTACAACTTTTTTCTTGCTAACATTGCTGCTTTTTTTTACAAGAAAAAATATCAAAAATCCGTTAAATGCTATTATAAAAGCAAGTGAAGCCGTTTCCAAGGGCGATAAAAGCACACGCCTGGAAATTAAGTCACATCAATTAAATGATATGAGGATGGTTTCAAAAGCATTTAATGAAATGCTTGACAATCTTCAATCTGCTTCCATTGAGCTGCAGAACTGGTCGCAACAATTAGAGTATAAAGTTCAAAAAAAATCAGAAGAATTATCTGAAATTCAGAATGAATTAATTCATGTGGAACGAATTGCATCTCTAGGCAAATTATCCTCTTCAGTTGCTCACGAAATTAATAATCCTTTGTCGGGTGTACTCACATACACCAAATTGATCTACAAACAATTAAACAAGCTGGATCTTGATGAAACTATTAAATTGCCCATATTAAAATATTTAAAGGTCATTGAAAACGAAACAAAACGCTGTGGAGACATTGTCAAAGGTTTGCTTGAATTCTCAAAAAAAGATCAGCAGGAATATGCTAACAAGCATTTACATGAAATTGTTGCCGATGCTTTCAATTTAATGTCACACCAAATGAAAATATGCGGTATTAGCATGCATACTGATTTTACAGCCAAATTTGATACAATACATTGTAGTGAGAATCAGATAAAACAAGCTTGTGTGGCTATTCTTTTAAATGCCTTAGAAGCTGTTACTGAAAATGGTGAAATTATCATGAAAACATCAAACCTTGATAACGAGAAAATAGTTCTTGAAATCACAGATAATGGTGTTGGTATTGCAGCTGATGATATTCCTCATGTTTTTGAACCATTTTTCTCTGCCAAGCAGAAAACCAGCGGCATTGGACTAGGACTGGCAATTGTACATGGTATTATTAAAAGCCACAATGGTAATTTAGAAGTGGAGTCTGAATTAGGGACGGGAACCACAATATCGATAATATTACCCCTAATAAAAAGTTAAACTAAATATATGGTAGCAAACATTTCAATTTTAATCGTAGACGATGAGGAATCGGTAAGAGATTCATTATTTAACTGGTTCATTGAAGACGGCTATCAGGTGGACCGTGCTGAGAATGCAAAGCAAGCATTATCTATTCTTGAATCGAAGGATTTTGACATTATTCTGGCAGATATTAAAATGCCTGGAATGGATGGTTTGGAAATGCATAGACGTATTAAAGCTTTTAATAAAAACTCCATCGTAATTATTATGACAGCTTTTGCATCTGTTTCAACAGCTGTACAGGCATTGAAAGATGGAGCTTATGATTACATTACAAAACCTTTTGATCCGGATGATCTCTCCCATTTGATCCGGAATGCGGCTAATCAAATTGCCTTGGTTTCAGAAAATGAATCCTTGAAAAGAAAGGTTGTTGCACTGGAAAACGTTGAAGATCTTATTGGTCGAAGCAAACCTATGATTAAGGTGTTAAAAGAAGTTGAACGCGTTGCACAGTCAAATTCTCCAGTCATAATTACCGGAGAAAGTGGTACAGGAAAAGAGCTTATTGCCAGAGCAGTTCATTCCAATTCTCAGCGAAAGTTTTTTCCTTTGGTCAGTGTTCATTGTGGCGCACTTACAGAAAGTTTGTTGGAAAGTGAATTGTTCGGACATGAAAAAGGAGCATTTACTGGTGCTATGTTTAATAGAAAGGGGCGTTTTGAGATGGCAGATGGAGGAACTATTTTTCTGGATGAAATAGCAACTATTTCTACTAAAATGCAAATTGAATTATTGCGGGTGTTAGAAACTAAGAAACTTGTACGAGTTGGCGGAAATAAAGAGATAGAATCTGACTTTAGAGTTATTTGTGCTACAAATAAGGATTTGAAGAAAATGGTTAATAATGGAACTTTTAGAGAGGATCTGTTTTATCGTTTGAATGTTGTTAATATCCATATTCCTCCATTGCGCGATAGAATTGAAGATATTCCTTTACTGGTAGATTATTTTATAACAAAATATTGTACATCAATGAGTAGGGGTATAATATCTATTGATAAAGCTGTGCTTCACCGACTTGAAACTTATCCTTTTCCTGGCAATGTTCGCGAACTTGAAAATATGATTGAGCGAGCAATAGTGGTTGGTAATGGTAAGGAAATTCGTAAAAAAGATTTGCCTTTCGAAGAAGATAGCATTACTAATCACACGGAAAGTTTAGAGGATCTTGAGAAAAAATACATTTTACAAATTCTATCAAAATATGATTGGAATATTTCACGTTCTGCAAAAGTATTAAAAGTTGATAGAGTGACGCTTTATAACAAGATCAAGAAATATGATTTAAAGCGCAAAAAAAAATAAGTGAATCAAACAAATAGGCTGAATTAAGCTAGTTGATATGGTATTATTTTCATATTAATGGCTTTTAACAGAGCAGCTAATTAAGTTCGAAATAATTGAATAAACATAGCATTTTATTGATTACATATGGACATTTCGAGAAGAATTTTCTTGAACAGGTCGCTGTTGATGTATCAAATGAGTTTCAATGTAGGATTGATATCGAGGAAAGTCATATTGAATTGAGTGAATTTTATGATTCGACAAGACGGCAGTATGATGGGAACAAGTTATTGGAAGAAATTGATAGTATGTTTTTATCACCTGATATCAAAAAAATAGGCATATTTCGGGTCGATTTATTTATTCCGATACTCACTTTTATTTTTGGTCAGGCCATACTAAATGGTAATTCAGGAATAGCCTCACTCTATAGGCTTCGAAATGAACATTATGGCATGCCACAAGATGAAGAGTTACTGATAAGTCGACTAAAAAAAATAATTATTCATGAGTTAGGTCATACATTTGGATTATTACATTGCCATAATCCAACCTGTGTGATGCTATCGAGTACGTATGTTGAAGATATAGATCAAAAAACACAAAAGCTCTGCACAAAATGCAAAAAGTTAGTTGATTGATATCAACCGTATTCGCTTATTCGTGCTATATCTTTAAGTTTTAGAATTTTGATTTTTCGGCCTTGTGTCATAAGTAATCCCTCATCAGCAAATGCTGATAGTGTTCGGCTAGCATTTGAAGTTGTCATATTTGAAAGATCGGCCAAATCATTTCTGCCAATCGAAACATCCATATATCCATCTACCAGATTGTCACCATAGGTGTCGTGCAAAATGATTAATGCTTCAGCTAGTCTACCTCTAACATGTTTTTGGGTTAGATTAACAATACGGGTTTTGGCATCACCCAATTCATAAGCTAATCGTCTGATTATTTTAAGGGCTAATTCATTGTCCTTATGAACAACCTCAAAAACCTTCTCCTTATCAATATGGCAAACTCTTGAATCTTCAATTGCAACTGCTGAGGACATGTAATTACCTTCAGCAAACATGGCCCTAAAACCAATGAGCTGAATAGGGCGTGCAAAACGAATAATTTGCTCTTTCCCTCCAATTCCCTCTTTAAAAATTTTAACCTTTCCTTGATTCAAGCAAATTAGCCCAGTTGGTTTCATGCCTTCCTTGAAAATAGTTTCACCTTTCTTGAACTCACAATGAACTTTAGCTGTATTAATAAAGTCTTTGTGCTGAGTTGAAATGTGGGTGAATAGTGAACTATCTTTATTTAGGCATTCATGGCAACTTACATTGTCATTACACGAAAATTTACTCATCTAATTATTAATAATTGTTCACAAAAATAAGAATTCTTGTTGTATAACAATAAAACATCCTCAACTAAAGTTGAATTATATTTTAATGTAATTTTGGAGAAGAAACATTAGTTCATGGGTAAAGTAAATGGGATCATATTATGTGGCGGTAAGAGTAGTCGAATGGGGAAGGATAAGGGGCTTTTGAAGTTTGATGGAAAATCATTAATGGAAAATGCTATTAGTATTCTTAAGCCATATGCTGACCAAATAATTATTTGTTCCAATAATACTAATTACAAGCAATTTAACTATCCAGTCATTCCCGACATAATTAAAGATATAGGACCAGCTGCTGGTATTTTGACTGGATTAAATTATTCGAATACAGACTACAATATTGTGATAAGTTGTGATACACCCTTTGTTGATGCAGCTTTAATTGACCATTTGCTTTTATCGCATAAAAGTAACTTTGATGCTACTATTCCTGTTCATGGCCAACATGTAGAGCCACTCGTTGGTATTTATTCAAAAAATTTCATAAAAACACTGAATAAGTACATCAAACAGAATATATTGAAAATGAATAGAATCTTGAAAGATTCTATCAACATACAGTTTGTCGACATGAAAGACGAATTATTACGTAATAAAAACTTGTTCTTCAACATAAATACACCTTCAGATTTTGATTGTTTCAGGATGATAAAGAACTGAATATGCAGTTTAAAGAGTTTAAAGTGCTTAATTCTCGAAATAAAACACATATATGAATTTGATTCATAATATATAACTATATTTATGTTGTTGAATAACAAGTAAATTATTGATTTTACTATCTCAGACATATATATAATTGCGGATGTTTATATATGTAAATAAAGTACGAATTAGTTAATATTAGTATATGAAAACTAACAGAAGAGATTTTATTAAAATATCTTCAGCCGGAGTTGCAGTTGCAGCAATAACACCACCTTTGGTAAAGTGGGCGTCTGCAAGCGCAAAAAGCAATAGTGAAATTTCAGAAGATGGGTTAAGAAGAACACCCACTTATTGTGAAGTTTGTTTCTGGAAATGTGCCGGTTGGGTTTATACAGATGAAAATAACAACATTAAAAAGATAATCGGACATGAAGACGATCCTCATTGCAATGGGCGCTTATGCCCAAGAGGAACTGGTGGAGTTGGCATGTATTCAGATGAAGACAGGTTGAAAAAACCAATGATCAGAACCAATGTTCGTGGTAAACAAGAGTTTAAAGAAGTTAGCTGGGATGAAGCGCTTGATTATGTTGCTGAAAAAATGCAGAAAATTAAGCGTAAATACGGACCTGAGTGTGTTGCTTTATTTAATCATGGTACAGGAGGAAAACAATTCTCCCACATGCTTAATGCCTATGGTTCAGCGAATGTATCTGCCCCTTCATATGGCCAGTGTCGTGGTCCTCGCGAAGTAGGTTTTGTAGGAACTTTTGGTGAATCAATTGGTTCACCAGAACCCTGTGATATTCGTGATACCAAATGTTTGGTATTAATTGGCTCTCATTTGGGTGAAAATATGCATAACGGACCAGTTCAGGAGATGGCGGAAGCAATTGATCGTGGAGCTTCAATCATTACAGTTGATCCAAGATTTTCAACAGCTGCTAGTAAATCAAAATTCTGGCTCCCTATTAAACCTGCTACCGACAATGCTTTGTTATTGGCTTGGATTCATGTGCTTATCTATGAAGGTTGGTTTGACAAAGAATTTGTTGAGAAATACACCTACGGATTTGAAGATCTGAAGAAACATGTTAAGAATATGACGCCAGAGTGGGCTTATGGTATTACCACCATCAAACCTGATGTTATTCGCAAAACTGCAAAGGAAATGTTTAATGCGTCACCTTCAGTTATTATACATCCTGGCCGTCATGCAACCTGGTATGGTGATGATACACAGCGATCAAGACTAATGGCTATGCTGAATGCATTATTAGGAAGTTGGGGACAAAGAGGTGGCTTTTATAAACCTGAAAAAGTCAAGGTTCCATCTTTCCCTCATCCAGACTACCCAAAACCAACAAAGAGCTGGAGAGACGCCTTTCCAGATAAATATAAACTGGCTGGCTTAGCACTCTCGAATGCAATGTGTGAAGCAACTATTCCTACAGTTGAAAGAGAATGCTCCTTCCGCGCTTGGATAGTGTATGGCACAAACCTTATTAAAACGCTACCAGATAGAAAAACTACACTTAAGGCTATTCAAAGCCTTGACTTGATTGTAGTTATAGATACGATGCCTGCTGAGATTACAGGCTATGCTGATGTCATCTTCCCAGAATGTACCTATTTAGAAAGATACGATTTTGTTAGAGCTTCTCAACACAGAGACCCATATTTAGCTCTGAGAATGCCTGCTGTCCCGCCTAAATATGATTCCAAACCTGGTTGGTGGATTGCAAAAGAGCTAGGGCTGAAACTCGGTTTAGAGGAGTATTTCAAATATGAGTCTATAGAGGAAGTATTGGATTGGCAATTAAAAGAAGCTGGTAGTTCCTTGGAAGAAATGAAGAAGTTGGGTGTGAAAAAATATGATCGTAAATACGATGATTTATTTTTCACAGAAGGTTTGCCAGAAATGATATTTAATACGCCAACTGGGAAAATTGAACTTTACTCAAACCAGTTTGCTGCTGCAGGTTACGATCCACTGCCCAATTACACCAAACATATGGAACCGCCTCAGGGTTTCTATCGTTTAATCTATGGACGTGCACCTATGCATACATTTGGTAGAACAGCAAATAATGAAAACTTAACAGACTTAATGGATGAAAACAGCTGTTGGATTAATCCAAGAGTTGCCAATGAATGGGGCTTGAAAAACGATCAATACATTTGGTTGAAAAACCAGGATGATGTGGTGTCGACTTTCCCAATAAAAGTTCGGGTAACTGAACGGATTCGTTGGGACTCTATTTATATGGTTCATGGATTTGGTCATAACAATAAAAAAATGACAAGAGCACATGGAAAAGGTGCTTCAGACTCTGAATTAATTACACGTGTTATTGTTGATCCAATTATGGGAGGTACAGGTATGAGAGGCAACTTTGTAACATTCTTGGTTAACGATCCTAAGAAGGAGGTAGTATCATGAGATATGCAATGGCAATTGACACCAAAAAGTGTGTCGGATGTAGTGACTGTGTGGTAGCATGCCAAACAGAAAATGAAGTTCCAATAGGATATTGTAGAGATTGGATTGTGGAAGTGACTGATGGAACATATCCTGAATTGGAATTGGAAATCAGATCAGAGCGGTGTAACCATTGCGATAACTCACCTTGCGTTCGTTGTTGCCCAACTGGTGCAAGTCATTATAGCGATGGTGGTAGCGTATTGGTTACACATAATAAATGTATAGGTTGTGGAGCATGCGTTTCTTCCTGCCCTTATGATGCACGTTATTCTCATCCAAAAGGTTATGTTGATAAGTGTACTTTCTGTAATCATCGAGTTAAGAAAGGACAGCAACCCGCTTGTGTTTCTGTTTGTCCGACAAGATGTATGTATTTTGGAGATTTGGAAGATCCAAATAGTGAAGTTTCAAAAATTATGAAACTCAGGAAATACAAAACATTGGCACCCGAAGCAGGTACTAAACCACAAGTGTTTTATTTAATCTAATTGTGCAAAATTGAATGATGAAGCGAGTTCGTGAACAAAAGTATGTTGATAATAAATCGATTCGCGTTTCATATGATCTTTTAAAAATAATTATAGACAGATGAAAGAAGAAATTATAGTAAGTGGACGGATGAATTTGAATATTGATCCAGTACTTCATATCTGGCATTGGCAAATACCCTTGTATCTATTTCTGGGTGGCTTAGCAGCTGGCATCATGTTTTTTGCTGCTCTTTACACAATTCAAGGTAAAGAAAAACAATACCAAACAGCTGTGAAATGGAGTATGTTTCTGGTACCAATATTTATTGTTCTTGGTTTACTTATGCTTTTACTGGATTTAAAACATAAGCTTTACTTCTGGCAGTTATACACAGTTATTCGATTACAATCACCTATGTCGTGGGGAGCCTGGACTTTAATGATTGTGACTCCAATTGCTTTATTGTGGTGCTTAATGTATATCCGCGATTTACTTGATTTGTGGAAAGGTAAATTCAAACTAACAAATGGACTAATCGAATTTGCTTACAAAAAATTAGACCGATATAAGTGGATAGATACGTTTATTGCATTTTTGTATAAGTACCGCAAGGTTATGGCTTGGCTCATGATTTTTTATGCAGTGATTTTAGGTATTTATACGGGTATATTATTGAGTGCATTTAATGCACGACCACTTTGGAATACATCTATCTTGGGTCCATTATTTATGGTTTCTGGTTTTTCAACTGCAGCTGCATTAATCATGTGGATGTCGAAAGACTACAATGAGAAAAAAGCTTTTGGGCGTATAGACTTAATATTGATAGCTACAGAGGTTTTCTTCATCATTCATATGTTTATGGGATTTTTAGCAAGTACAGAAGTGCAAATTGAAGCTGCACGTCTTTTTCTTGGTGGAGAATTTACAGCCGTTTTTTGGGTATTTGTTGTAGGAATTGGATTGGTTATTCCTGCATTATTGGAGTCCTTGAAATTGTATGGATTCAAAATACCCGTTTTCCTTCCAGCATTTATGATCTTATTGGGAGGTCTTATGTTCCGATTTATTATGGTGGAAGCTGGTCAGGTAACTCGTTACCTTTATTAATTTGAAAACAACAAACTATTAATTATGAAAGATAAAAGTAAAACTTACTTAAATCCTTATTTGGCGGGCTTCCTATTAGGTATGACCATGTTGCTCTCCATATTTTTCGCAGGAAGAGGATTGGGTGCTAGTGGTGCAATGAAAAGTGTTGTGGTTACGGCATATGATGCAATTAGCCATAATGCAGTTGCAAATAATCATTTATTTTCAAAATATGTGGTTAATAATGAGCATAGCCCTTTGCGTTCGTGGTTGGTTCTTGAAGTTTTAGGCGTTTTATTAGGAGCCATAATTTCAGGTGCTTTAATGGGCCGTTTTAAACTAAAAATTGAACATTCCCCAAAAATATCATCCAAGCGAAGAATAATATTTGCCATTATTGGTGGAGTACTATTTGGATTTGGAACTCAATTAGGGCGCGGATGTACCAGTGGAGCTGCCTTAAGTGGAATGTCTGTTTTAGCAACAGCCGGTTTCATTTCAATGCTTGCTATTTTTGGAGGAGCGTATATTTTCGCATATTTTTTCAGGAAAAACTGGATTTAATCAAATTTTGTTAAAAACTTTATATTTAATATAATGGGACCTTTAATACCAAATGGCATAATATCTCCTGAATGGAATTTAGTAATTGCATTCATTATTGGGATAAGCTTCGGATTTATTTTAGAACAAGCTGGATTTTCTTCGAGTAGAAAATTAGTAGGTGTGTTTTACGGTTACGACTTTGTTGTTCTCCGTGTCTTTTTTACTGCTGCTTTAACCGCTGCAATAGGACTAACTTTTTTCAATTACTTTGGATGGATAAACTTGTCAGCAATTTATATTAATCCAACTTTTGTTAGTTCAGCCATTATTGGTGGATCAATCATGGGTTTGGGATTCGTTGTGGGCGGATTTTGTCCAGGAACGAGTGTGTGCGCTGCAGCTATTGGAAAAATCGATGCGATGTTATTTATTGGCGGAATCATTTTAGGAATCTTCTTATTTGGAGTTTCTTTTCCGCTGTTTGAGAACTTGTATATGGCAAATGATTTAGGAAAAATATTTGTTTTCGATTCACTTGGAATGTCTCGGGCCGTATTTGTTCTCATATTGGCAGTAGTTGCCTTTGCTGCATTTATCATTACAGCAAGAATAGAAAAGAAGATTAAAAAAGTAGATTACTAGAAAATATACTATGATAACTAGAAGAGCTATAATAATGGTCATTGTTCTGCTTCTTGCAGTTTGGCTTGTATTTTTACCCGAAAAGGATAATAGTATCAAGCAAATTGACCCTGAACAAATTCATTATGAATTAAATCAGAAAACTCGTTTTTTTACAACTGATGAAGTGGCAGATTTGCTAATAAATGAAGATCCATCACTTGCATTAATTGATATTAGATCGGTAGAGGAGTTTAATAAATTCAATTTACCGGGTTCTGTCAATATTCCACTTGAAAATCTTTTAAGCGAAGAATACGAGTCTTATTTTAAGCAAAACTATACAAAGAATGTACTGTATGGTAACGGAACTGTTTTATCTGATCAGGCCTGGATGCTTTTAAGAAGAATTGGTTATGACAATTTGTTTGTAATGCAAGGAGGATTAAACGCTTGGGTAGAGACTATTTTACAGCCTACTCTACCTGAATTAGCAAAAGTTGATGTTGGTGAAATGGATAAGTATTTATTCAGAAAGGCTGCAAGCCAGTATTTTGGACAAGGTGAGCAAGCTTCTGTTGTGGAAGAAAAAGTGATTAAAAAAGTAATAATTCAAAAAAAGCGTGTTGTATCAGAAGTTGCTGGTGGATGTTGAAATTTTGATTTAGCATGGGAGCAATTATTTATGCTGACCAAAAAGACAGAACTGAGACTTTGATTTCTGGAAATAATAACAAGAATGCAGCTGCTTAAAAATAAAGTGAACTGCTTCATAATAAAGTTTAAATACATGAAACGAGCATGAGTATAGGACTAAACACACACCTGTGTACCGAAACACTTCGGTGTGCAGGCACAAGGAAATGACTATATGCGAGTTCCCCGCCTGCATCGGGCAGGCATATGACAACTAAAAAACAATTATAAACAGATGAAAAACAATAAAAAAATCGTTAATAATTTTCTGATCTTAATCATTTTATTTGTGCTGATTATTATTGTTGGATTTCTGACAATGAAAAAACCGGAATATAAATATGAATTGGATCTCGAAACAAGCTTACAAGAAGTTATAAATGATACAACTCTGCTAAGACCTGAAAAAGCAATTTCAATCATTAATAATAAACATAGTCAGTATCGATTCATTGATCTCAGAAACCCAGCCGAATTTACTAAAGGACATTTGGAATCAGCAATAAACATCCCTTTCAAAGATTTATTATCACAAGAGTATGAAAGTATATTAAATCAAGAAGAGTTTGTTAATGTTTTATATGCTGAAACAGAGTTAGAGGCAAAGGAAGCAAAACTCTTATTAAGGCAAATTGGTTACATCAATAATATAGTTATGTTGGGAGGTTATCAATTTGTAACAAACTTTATTATGGATGGGTATAAAACAAAATCTGGTTTATACCCAGATGATAAAACGGCCTATGATTATGCCAAAATTGTTAAGAATACGAAAGGTTATGCGAAAATTGATCAAGAAATAAAACCAAAAAAAGTACTTGTTAAAACCAGAAAGGTTGAAACACAAGTTGCTGGAGGTTGTTAATACTAAAATTACAAACAAATGAAAAGGATAAATAGTTTAATTCTGCTAAGTGTTATTTTTGGTTCACTTATATTGTTTTCTTGCGGAAATAGTAAGGAAGACAAGTCGGAAGTGGAAATCAAGGGTCTGGATATTCCTGAATTTGACATGTTAATGGATCATTTAGAGTATACAGGTGATTTTATTAATAGTACAAAAACACCAAGTTATATTAAAGCTGAAAGCTTGCACGCAATATTGAATACGAACATCAATATTATCGATTTAAGGAAAAAGGAAGATTTTGATAAAGGCCATATTCAGGGAGCGATTAATGTTCCATTGAACAAGCTCATAAAGCTTCTCGAGGAAGATATATATCCTGCGAAAGTCGAAAAAAACATCTTAGTATGTTATACAGGACAGGAGTCCGCTTATGCTGCTTCTGCATTGAGATTACTTGGTTATGCTAATTTTTGGAATCTTAAATACGGTATGAGTTCATGGAATAAAACATTTGCTATAGATAATTGGACTAAGGTATCTTCAAGTAAACATAGTGCAAAATTAGAAGTAACTGGAAATAATAAAGCGGAACCTAAAGCTTTTCCTGAGCTAAAAACCGGTGAACTTTGCTGTATCGATATGCTTGAAAATAGAGTACAGGCCATATTTAATGAGGGATTTGAGCAAGTATGTGTTACAGCTGATCAGGTTTTCTCAAGCCTAGATGATTATTATATTATTAATTACTGGCCTGAAGCACATTATAATATGGGTCATATCCCTGGCGCTATTCAATACCAAGCACGCGAATCACTCAAACGCAGTGTTGACCTGAAAACATTACCTATTGATAAACCCATTTTAGTTTATTGTTATACGGGACAAACTGCAGCCTATATTGTATCGTATTTACGCATTATTGGTTACGATGCATTTAGTTTGAAGAATGGAGCAAATGGTTTCATGGCTGATGTCATGGGAAAGAATAATTTACCGGGTTGGTATCCTTCAAAAATGAACAATTACAATTTTGTTAGTTCAGGAAACTAATTAAGGAACTCAGGTAAATAGTTGTTAAGTGAAATGTCTCGGATTGTTGTAAGAGTAGAAATAATACTTTTTTACAGTCATGAAGAAGAATCATAAGTTTCTATATACATATATGAATAAGTCGAGAAGAGGATGTTTTATTCCTCTTTTATTTTGTTTATTGAATTATGTAAAATACAGTTAATTAGT